>JAFMFM010000030.1 GCA_017856115.1 Actinomycetota bacterium
CCGCCACTCCCGCCGAGAACTAGGCTCTCGCGCATGTCAGATGCGCACATCGTTACGTACGAGGTTTCCGGCAAGGTTGCCCTCATCACGCTCAACCGTCCCGACGCCCGCAATGCGGTGAACGGTGACGTAGCGGCCGGTTTGGAAGCAGCAATCGATCGAATGGAGGCCGACGACAACGTCTGGGTCGGAATCCTGAAGGCCAACACTGCCGGCCAGGAACGTCCGGTTTTTTGTGCCGGTGCCGATCTGAAGGCCATCAACTCCGGAAAGGCCGCCGATCTCAACACCAAGCGCGGCGGATTCGGTGGATTCGTCTACCGCGAACGCAAGAAGCCGGTCATCGTGGCGGTGGATGGATTGGCTACGGCTGGCGGGTGCGAAATCGTGCTTGCTGCCGACATGGTGGTGGCAAGCACTCGATCGGCGTTCGGGTTGGCCGAAGCCAAACGGAATTTGATCGCAGGCGCCGGTGGATTGTTCCGACTCCCCCGCATCATCGGTCGCAACGTCGCCATGGAGGTCATCCTCACGGGCGAGCCGATTGCCGCCCAGCGTGCCTACGAATTGGGTCTCGTCAACCGATTGTGCGAACCCGGACAAGCCGAGGTTGCAGCCCTCGCGCTCGCCGCCCAGGTGTGCGCGTGCGCACCAATTGCCGTATGGGAGAGCCGCAAGGTGGTGCTTGCCGCGCACACCAGTGACGATGAGACGCTCATCAAGATGACCAACGAGGGTTTTGGTCGCGTGCTCCAGAGCGAGGACACCAAGGAAGGTTTGACCGCCTTCATCGAGAAGCGTCCGCCCAACTGGCAGGGTCGCTGATTACAACGTCGACGTCGCCACGATCAAACGTGCGGTGAGGCCGTTGCGTTCGTAGAGATTCTTGGTATCACGGTCGCCGGGTAGCGACAACGCATCGATACGGCCGCAGCCTCGCTGTCGGGCTTCGTCCTTTGCGGCATTGATGAGCGCGTCCCCCACTCCCACGCGACGCGCGAGTGGCGTCACGTAGATACGGACGACTCGGGCCGCCACCGTCGAGCCGAACCGAGCCACCTGCAACGTTGCGAACCCCACGATGACCGAGTCCACAAGTGCCACGAGGGTGAATCCGATCATGTCATCGACGAGGAAGGACACCGGATACTCGTCGAAGAATGCTTCCGCTCCCCGACCGGCGGCATTGTGTTGTCGTAGTTGGGCCTCGAGTTGCTCGCATGGTTCCGCATCGGCGAACGTGGCCAACCGAACCTGTGGAGTCACCGGTCCGAACCACCGAAGCGAGAGCGCAGCCCGCGAGACCCGAATCGAACCGTCATCTCACCCAAACTTCGCAACTGGGAAATGCGCTGCTGCAACGTCACGTCGCCATCCAGCTTGATGTCGCCGACGTTCTGGATTACTTGTTGAGCCAGCACGATCGGAACACCGACGATGGCCTCAGCGATCGCCTTGGCGGTTGCGATTCGCTCGGAGGCCGAGTCCTGTCGGTAGTCGTTGGTGGTCATCGGGCGCTACGCCACGGGAAACTTCGGACACAAGTCATGGTCCACCGGACACTTCGGCGCCGACTTGCGAACCAACAGAAAGCACTGCTGGCAGTGGTCCTCGTCCGGACGACGTGGCTGCAAGAGCGGCGTGCCATCGGTCGGATCGTCCGCGTCAACGACCACGATTTCGTCATCGGGTGCGAGTTCGTCGCTGCTGCGAAGTTTCTCCGCCAGGATGGTGGCGAGATCGGCTTCCTCGTCGTCGATGCCCGACAACTCGTTCTCGTCGATGTCCTCCGAACGCTTGCGCTTTGGCTTTTCCACCTCTTCGTCATCATCGAGATTGAGCCGCTCCTCGTCCACTGCCGCGACTTCGTCGGTGGCGTCCGATGTTGAGGCCTCGGCTTCACCTGCATCGTCGCCGTCGATGGCGTCTGGATCCACTTCCTCGCCTTCGGGAAGTTCATCGGGGTCGACCTCGAGCGTTGCGAGGTCGTCAACGTCGCCACCTTCGAGGTCGATGTCGTCTTCGGGGGTGTTGTCGTCGTTACTCATTATCGGGCGCGAACCTTAGCCGATTTCCGCCCCAAGCGTGCGAATCGGGGTCTACGAGCGTTGTGAACCCCGTCGCTGCTCGATTCGTCGTTCGGACTCCAAGCGTTCCAGGAGGGGTGCCTCGGTGGTCATATGGCTCATGGCGTCGGCAACGGCTCGGTGACCAGCCTGGGTGGCAATCAGGCGGTGCATCTCCAGGACCACCCGTCGATAGGCGGGGTGACCTTGGGGTGCCGAACGAAGTTCCAGCATGTGCATTGCTTCCCGGGCGTTGAACTGCATCACGTACCGCATGCGGTGGGCCATGGCAACCGCATAAGCGGCTTGCTCTGGGTAATCCGGCCGGAGCAGGTCGTAGAGGGCGTGGGAGCGCTCCATGGCGAGGTCGAACGCCTCCGTGCCACCAGCCTCGTCCACCAGCTCGGGACGGGCGTAACCCAGGTGCGGGGTGAGTCGCTGCCACTCGATCGTCAGCAGGCGATGCCGTTGCAGGTCGCGGAAGGCGCCGTAGTCGCCCAGGACGTCGAATCGATACGAGAGCCGCTCGAAGGCCCGTCCCGGCTTGTGACGACGATTGGTACGTTCGCCAACGTACGCGCTGATCAGCGCAACCCGCTGCACGTGGCTGAGCGCTCGCACGCGCTCCAGGAGTTGCGTCTCGGGTAGGTGCGACGATGAGTAGCAGATGGCTGCGAGCAGTTTGTCCTCGCCATCCGGATCGAAGTCCACCAACGAAACCTCGGGGGCGGGAGCCGGATCGACGATTCCGAAGTATTCGTCCACGAGATCGGCGGTATTGTTCGCGTTGTCCGAGAGGTACGCGCTCCACGTGCCGCCGCGATCGGGCATGTCGACTCGACGCAGGAACGTGGGAATGACCTTGCGCAACTCCGTCAGCATCATGTCGGCATACGCACGAGCCTCCGGAAGCGGGTTGGCGCGCATACGAAGCAACAACGCCTCGTAGCCCTGTCCCGTTCCATAGATACCAACGTTGGACAGCGATGCGGCAGGCAACACGCCACGCACCGCGTCGAGAGCCTTGGCGCGTGTCGCCTGACGGTAGATGAAATCCGAATCGTTGGCGCCTCGCGGTACGGTCGCACGCACGTGATTGGTGACCATCTCCACCAACTCGCTGTAGGTGTCGAACATTCGGTCCATGTCCCCCACGTACCTGGTGCCCAGCGGGCCGCTCAACACGTCCGGGTCGCGGTAGTAGCGATACCTGCCGCCCAAACGTGCGTCGTAGGAGATGTAGCGGGTGCTTTGCTCGAGGTACGACATCAGTCGACCCCACTCCAGGATTTTGGTCAGCAGATTCGACGCCTGCTCGCAGGCCAGATGCACTCCCCCAAGCTGTGCCACCGAATCGTCCCCGTATTCCACGAAGATCCGCTCGTACAGTTCCTCCGCCCGGGCAACCCCGATGGTGGCGTCGACGGTTTCATCGCCCGTGAGATCCAGATCGTTCACGAACTCATCCAGGAACAGACGTCGAAGGCTCTTTGCGGTACGGCTGTATCTCGCAAAAAGCGCGCCCTTCACCGTTTCGGGCAGGTTCACCAACGCAAACACGGGTAGATCGAGGTTGGTGAAGTATCGCTTCAGCACCGCCGATTCATCGGCCGTGAATTGCTCTGGAACGTAGACCGACACGAAGGTCGATACTACGAAAACTGGCGCGCTCTTTAGAGCACCCCCGCCGGCACGGCGCCCTCGCCGAACGCGTTCTTGACGTTTTGTTGAAGTTCGGGCCGGGTCCACAGATCGATCACCGTCATGGCCATGATTTTTGCGCCGTCAAGTACGGCCTTGTCGGCGTCCTTGGATGTCGTGTACTCGGCGAATTGCGGTGAGTGGAGGGACACGCCCCGTGGCGATACCTGCAACATCGGATGGATGGTTGGTGTGAGATAGCTGACGTTCCCCATGTCGGTCGAGCCACCCCCGGTGCCCGGCAGGAACGCCGAGTTCAGTGGACGTCCGAGCGACGTCGAGTTCTCGGCGTATGCATCGAGCAACGGAACGTTGTCCACGATGTCGGCGTATGCGTTGATCTCCCAGTGCAGTTCCGCGCGGCAGTCGGTCGCCACGGCCGAGGACTCAACGCACGCTGCGACGCGTTGCTTGAGTGGCTGCAGCGTCTCGATGGTGTCGGATCGAACGTACCAACTTGTTTCTGCCTCGCGTGGCACGATGTTTGCTTTCTCGCCGGCTTTCGTGAAGATTCCGTGGATCCGCTCGGTGGGGCGAATGTGTTGTCGCAGGGCGGCAACGTTCATGTAGCCGAGAACCGCGGCGTCCAGCGCGTTGCGTCCCAGATGCGGTGAAACCGCCGCATGGGCCGCTTGTCCGTAGTAGCGAACGATCAGTTGCTGGATTGCAATGGCGTTCATGCGAGCAAGGTCGCGGTCGGCGGGATGCACCATCATGGCCGCGGCGATGCCCTTGAATGCCCCGGCACGGGCCATCTCCACCTTTCCGCCACCACCCTCTTCGGCGGGTGTGCCCATCAGCGTGAGACGACCACCGGCATGATCGGCAACCTGCGCCAGGGCCAACCCCGCACCCAACCCGGCTGCGGCTATCACGTTGTGTCCGCATGCATGACCGATACCCGGCAGGGCGTCGTACTCGCACAGTACGGCAACGTCCAAGCCGGTGTTGCCGACCTTGGTTTCGAACGCGGTGTCGAGACCGTAGGCCTTGCGGGTAACGGGGAGTCCGTTCTTTTCGATGCGTGACGTCAGGAGTTCGTGTGCGAAATGCTCCTCGAAATTCAATTCGGGATGGGCATGGATCTGGTGGCTGGCATCGATCAGGTCGGTCGATCGACGATCGATGTCTGCAACCACCTGGGCCTTAAGTTCGGATATTTGCTTGGCGTCGAGCGTCATGTGCTCAGGCTAGTTGTTGGGGCACGCACAACGTCCACGCATCGGGCCGAACCGTGACGTGCACCGAGGTGAATCGTGCGTACCGCTTGCCGTCGATGTACACCCGAGCCGCCGACCGCGCTGGTAACGGTTCGTTTGACGTCGCCGACCATTGCACACGGGGGCCACGGTGCATGACCAGGCCGGGATGTGGAAGATGATCGCCGCGGCGCATTCGACGCCGAATCTGACGGATCTGTCGTGTCGTCACCGGCGATACGAACTCCAGGGCATCCGCCACACCGTCGTTGGGGTGTGCCCGTGGCGCAACGTTCAGATCACCAACGAATCCCCCCGCACTCACCCACCAGCGTGGACGAAACATACTGCCGACCACCACTCGCGAGACGGCCGGAACGACATCGCGGTCACCGAGCTTCACTTCCAAGAGGTCGCAGGGCAGTTGCAAACATGGCTCACCGATCCTCGGCTTGGACGGAGCTGCTCGGCCATGGGAGGTGATCGGTCCGAGGGCGCGCACGAGGTCACCCGAGGTGAGCCAGACGAAGCGTGCTCCGTCACGAACCGAGCGCGCCGCGGCCTCCTCGGTTGCAGCCATCACCACATCGTGCGGCGTTGGGGCTACCGCTCCCCATGGTTCACCCTTTTGAATGGTCATGAAATGAACCTCATCAACCCGAGGGTCACGACGCACCACCAACTGGCATGGTGCTGGCGCTCAGCACCACACCGCGCAGTACGCGCTCCACAGCCGCATCGGCAGCGGCGCGGGTCGCGCCATCCGGCGCGTGCTGTCCAACCTGGCGGAGCAAATCAATGAGTTGCTTCATGGTGCGAACGAAGTCCCCGGGGGTCGTTTCGATGTCCAGTACGTCCGCCAACTCGGCGCCTCCCGCCCACATCGCCACCGTCGACACGTATCCGGCGTCGGGTGAACGGTGGGGGGTGATACCTGCTGTCGTTTCATCGCGTTGCAGACGCTTGCTGAGCGATTGGAGACTGCGGAATCGAGACCGTAGCTGGCCCGACGGAAAGGTGGGCTCCGGTGCCGGATCGGCGCTGCGGTGTTCGTAGACGAACACCGAACACATCGCTGCAAGCGACGTGGGGTCCAGTCCGTCGAGCACGCCGGTGCCGATCGCCTCGGCCACCAGAAGATCGCATTCGTGGAATATCCTCGACAACAGCACCCCTCGCTCCGTGAGTTTCCAGTTGCCCACGTAGCCCCACCGTTCCAGGAGCGACACGACGTCGTCGAATCGGCGACTCACCACCTCCGACTCCTTGTCGGCGCGCGATTCCAATAGCTGCAGGTCGCGGTCGATCCGATCGGCGCTCTTGGCGGCATTCAGTTTGAACTTCAAGTCCGGATCGTTGGCGCACGGGTGCGTCGTTCGAGCCGCAGGCGGCGCACTCTTTGGCTTGTCGATCTTGAGGCGCACCAGGCGATGAGCCAATTCCCGCAACACTCGCGGATCGCTCTGGTCGATGACCTGCCCTTTGTGTCCGATGACCGCGGTCCCGTCGATTGGCAAATGGGTGGCCGTACGAACGGCACGCACCAATTCGTCGGCGGTGAGGGCTCGCAGCGATCGATTGCCGAACAACACCTTCACCTTCACGCCCTTGGCGCGTACGGACGTGCTCAGCACCAGGCCCAGGTGGTCGTCGAACCACGCAACGTCACCTGCGCGTAGCGCCATCAAACTCATTTCAATCTCGGTTCGGTCCCGAGCCCCTGGCTCTCGAACGAAGAGTCGGCGGTATTCGTCGATGTCTCCGAACGTGCTCCTTGCCTGGGCGCGCAAACGGTCTCGTTCCTTCTGCCGCTTGGCGATACGTGCTTGCACCTCCACGACTCCCTTGTTCGCCTGGTACTGGGCGAGGGACAGGTTCAACAGATGGTGGGTCTCCTCCGGCGAATGTGTTCGTACGAGGTTCACAGCCATGTTGTAGGTGGTACGAAATGCCGAGCTCAATCGAAACGTACGGCTTGCCGCAACGGCCGCCACCTGCTCGAAGGTTACGAACGGATTCCACACCACGATGGCGTGACCCAACGTGTCGATACCACGGCGGCCGGCCCGACCGGTGAGCTGGGTGTACGACGACGCCTTCAGCAGTTCGTGGTGCTCACCGGTGAACTTCGACATCTTGTCGATCACCACCGCCCGTGCCGGCATGTTGATGCCGACCGCGAGTGTCTCCGTTGCAAACACCACCTTCACGAGGCCCCGAACGAAGAGCGCCTCCACGATCTCCTTGAACGTGGGCACCATGCCTGCATGGTGTGCTGCGATGCCGGACTCCACCTGTGCACTGAACGTGGTGAATCCGAGTGCCGCCAGATCGTCGTCGCTCAACCCCGCGGTACGCGCATCGACGATGTCACGTATCTCACTACGTTCGATCTCGGTGGTCAGCCGAAGGCCAGCCTTGTAGCACGCGCTCACCGATTCGTCGCACTGGTTGCGGCTGAAGATGAAATAGATCGCCGGTAACAGGTCGTTGTCGCGAAGAACATCCACCATGTCGATTCGCGAGGGCGGAAACATACGGCTTCGGTGGCGTGCCCCACCACCGCGACGTGGGCCTGGCCGACCACCACCCCTACGTTGCGTCGACGCTTCCCCGGACTCCACGCGCAGCACCTTCGGATTCGCCGCGCCGTCCACCAAGGTGTCCGCAACCACGATCTCGTCGTTTGCCTTGTCGCCGTAGGCGTACATGTTGCGCAGTTCCACCGGCCGACGACCCTCGATGACCACCCGGGTGGGTCCGCGCACCGTGGAGAGCCAGTCGGCGATCTCCTCGGCATTCGAGACCGTCGCAGAAAGGGCAACCAGACGCACTTCCGGTTCCAGGTGGATGATCACCTCTTCCCAAACCGGACCACGGTATTCGTCCTGCAGAAAGTGCACCTCATCGAGCACCACCACACCGAGCGTGTCCAGCGCACCGGACCGTGCATAGATCATGTTCCGCAACACCTCGGTGGTCATCACCAACAACGGTGCGTCGACGTTGATGGCATTGTCGCCGGTCAGCAGTCCGACCCGATCCGGCCCGTGGTGCGAGCACAGATCCTGGTACTTCTGATTGGATAGCGCTTTGATCGGTGCGGTGTAGAAGCCCCGTCTACCCTCCTCGAGGGCCATGGCGAGACCGTATTCCGCAATGACCGTTTTTCCGGAGCCGGTTGGAGCAGCCACCAACACCGATTCTCCGGCATCCAACGCGTCGAACGCCTGGATCTGGAACGGGTCGGGTGCGAAGTCGTAACGAGCGAGTCGTTGGTTCCGAGCCGATCGGTTCACTCGAGGGCCGTTTTGCGTCGACGCCACAGCAGCGTTGCACCGATTCCGACGGCGAGCAGATACAGAACGGTCAACGGAACGCCGAGGGCCATCAGCGTTATCGGGTCGCCGCTCGGCGTGATGATCGCCGCAACGACGAAGATGATCACGATGGCGTACCTCCATTGCGTGATCAACGTTCGCGGGGTCACCACCTCCACGAGCTGCAGGAACACCAGGAGTACCGGCGACAGGAACCCCACCCCGAACGACAACATCATCAACACGACCAGATTCACGTACTTGTTGATCTGGTAGTTCTGGGTAACGTCCGCGCCCGACCATCCGATGAGGAACTCAAGTGCGCGATCCAGGGTCCAGTACGCCAGCCATGCGCCAACCGCGAAGAGCACTACGGAGGACACGATGAAGAAATACGAGTACCGTTTTTCGCGCTTGGTCAGTGCCGGCACCACGAACCTCCAGATGTTCCACAACAACACGGGCAGGGCGATGACCACCCCGCCCCACACGGCAATCCTCATCCGCGCCGAGAATCCGTCGATGGGACCGAGCGCATACAACGAACCGTCACAATTCAACGACGTTTTCGCGGCGCAAAGGTCGCGGTACGGCGCAATGAGGAAACTCAAGACCGGTTCGTACGCGATGAGGAGGCCGATAGCTCCGACTGCAATGGCCATGATGCTGAACACCAAACGTGTGCGAAGTTCGGCCAGATGCTCCATGATCGACATGTCGTTGGCACCTCGATGCGTGCGTGCCATGTCAGGTTCCAGCCGGAGGCGCAGTGCGTGGTTCGCCGGGGGTGCTCGGTGTGTGGGGCTGGCGCGAGACGTCCGGCGGTGTCGGCGTCTCGGGCTGGGATGAGGTGCCAGCTGCAGCAGGTGCACCCGCATCCTTGCGGGGAAACACCGTGGGCTGCAGGTGCGGCATCTTGCCGCCGAACACGTCACCCGCATCCTTGGTGAACTTCTTCGCCTCGCCGATCGGTTCTTCCACCAACTTTCGAACCTCGCGCATCGGCTCCTCCATCACCTTGTTCACTTCTCGCTGAACATTGCTGGAGATGTTGCGGATCTCGCGGTACACCTTGCCCACCCGACGCATGGCCGAGGGCAGTTTCTCGGGACCCAGCACGATGAGCCCCAGGATGGCGATGAAGACCACTTCGCTGCCTGAGAGATTGAACACGTGGCAAGCCTACGAGACGGTCGACCAGTCGTCCGTTGGCGTTCGACTCCTTCGTGGGCGTCGTAGTGTTGCCGCGTGCAACAGCGTCTTGCGTCACTTCTCGATCCGCCGTGGCTCTTTGCCCATCGTGGCGCGCGCGCACACGAAGATGAGAACACCATGGCGTCCTTCGAGTTGGCGATACGCCTCGGTGCCACCGGCCTGGAATCTGACGTTTGGCTCACCGCGGATGGTGAACCGGTTCTCGACCACAGCGGCGTGGTCGGTTCCCGCTGGCGGCGTCGCGCCATCTCCGACGTACGAGCCGACCAACTCCCCGTGTACATCCCCCGTCTCGCGGATCTCGCACGGCTCGCAGTCGAACACGGAATGTCGTTGTCGCTCGACGTGAAGGACCTCGGTGCCTTCGATGCAGTACGAAGCACGCTGCGAAACGCATCTGCCGATCTCGCCACACGCGCCTATATCTGCGTCGAGGACTTCGACGTCCTCCGCGAAATCGTCACGAGGTACCGAGACCTTCTTCTGGTTGATTCATCACGTCTTGCGAAAATGCGGGAGGGCCCCGAGCGACGGCTGGCCACCCTGGCCGAATTGGGTGTCCGAGGGCTCAACATGCATCACACCGACTGGAACGGTGGTCTGGTCACACTCGCACATCGCTTCGAGCGATACGCATTCGCCTGGGATGCGCAGTTCGACTACTCGCTCACCACGATGTTGCGCATGGGAGTGGACGGGGTGTACAGCGACTGGGTCGATCGGATGGTCGATGCGGCGCGCCAGGAAGGCGTGGCGTCATAGCGTCGACATGTTGCTCGGTGGCCAAATCACCACCACGGCTCGCCCGACGATGAGATCGATCGATACCGGACCGAACATCCGACTGTCGAACGACATCGGTCGATTGTCGCCGATCAGATACACCTCGGACTCCCCCACCACCGTGGGTTCCACAGTGGGAGTGCCGCACCGCGTGTCGGCATCGGAAGCGGGTTCACGAAGCGCGGCCGGGAGCCACGGTTCGCCAAGCGGTACATCATCGATGAACACGATGCAGTTTCGTATTTCGATGGTTTCGCCCGGCAATCCGATGACGCGTTTGATCAAGTCGTCGTGCTGGACGGTGTCGCCGTTCATCGTGATGCGATCGAACACCACGACGTCACCACGGGATGGTGTCCCGAACCGATACGACAGCTTGTTCACCAGGACACGGTCGTCACCGAAGAGGGTTGTTTCCATTGAAGGACCCGCGATATAGAACTGCTGCACCACGAAGGTGCGCAGCGTCAGTGCGATGAGTACCGCACTGACGAGCACCACCACCCACTCTCGAATCTGCTTCCACCCCGCCGACCGTGAGACTGCGTCCCGTGTGGCAGGTGCTCGCATGATTGGTTCGCGCGAGACGGAACCCTGTGGTCCCGCACCGGCGCCGATCGAAGTCGGATCGGTCTCGCCGTGCGATTCGGGTCGCTCTTCCACCGAGTGAACGCTAGTTGTCGATGCCTCGCATTCGTTTCTCGGGCACCGGGACGCCCTAGAGCGACGCCAACAGTTTCTCGACGCGATCGTCGTGGCTCTTGAACGGGTCCTTGCACAGTACGGTTCGTTGCGCCTGATCGTTCAACTTGAGATGCACCCAATCAACGGTGAAATCCCGCTTTCGCTCCTTGGCGCGTTTGATGAACTCGCCCCGCAGTCGCGCACGCGTGGTTTGCGGAGCAACATCCTTCGCCGCGTCGATTGCCGCGTCGTCGCACAAGCGTTCCACGAGACCTCGGGATTGCATCTTGAAAAAGACACCCCGTGTCCGATCGATGTCGTGGTACTGCAGGTCGAGCATCTGAACCTTCGGGTCATCGAGCGAGAGTTGATGTCGGTTCCGGAATTCCTCGATCAATCGGTACTTGATGACCCAATCCAGTTCCCGATCGAGTTTCATCGGGTCGTTCTCCAGTGCAACTATGCAGTGTTCCCACATCTCCAGAGCGCGCTGCTCCTCGGGAGGAAAGCCCCGCTGGTCGGCGTAGCGAAGCGCCCTATCCAGAAGCTCCCGTTGGATGTCGAGGGCCGACAGTTCCCGTCCACTGGCCAATCGAACCTTTCGTCGGCAGGTGAGGTCGTGGGCTATGTCGCGTATCGCGCGAATCGGATTCTCCAGCGTCAGATCCCGAAGGACGATCGAAGGATCCTCGATCATTCTCAGAACGCATGCGGCAGCCCCCACCTTGAGAACGTTCGTGTACTCGCTCATGTTGGAGTCCCCCACGATCACGTGCAAGCGACGAAAGCGCTCCGAGTCGGCATGTGGCTCGTCACGGGTGTTGATGATCGGGCGGCTTCGGGTCGTCGCACTGCTCACGCCCTCCCAGATGTGTTCGGCGCGTTGCGACATCGAATACACCGGACCCCGCGCCGTCTGCAGGATGTGTCCGGCTCCGGCGTAGATCTGACGAGAGACGAAGAAGGGAATCAGAGTTTCGGCATAGTAGGTGAGGTCGTCGCCCCGCCGGGTCAGGTAGTTCTCGTGGCAGCCGTAGCTGTTTCCTGCCGAATCGGTGTTGTTCTTGAACAGGTAGATGGTGCCCCGAATTCCCTCGTCGCGCAGACGCTGCTCGGCACCGCTCACCAGGCCCTCGAGGATTCGCTCCCCTGCGCGATCATGCGTAACGCACTGCAGGATCGAGTCGCACTCCGGCGTTGCGTACTCGGGATGCGAACCAACGTCCAGGTACAGACGCGCACCGTTTTCCAGGAACACGTTGCTCGAGCGGCCCCACGACACCACCTTGCGGAACAAGTAACGCGCCACCTCATCGGGACTGAGACGTCGTTGTCCGCGAAGCGTGCAGGTCACGCCGTATTCGGTCTCGATGCCGAAGATTCGGCGCTCCATCAGCGCAGTGCGCTTGCCACCGTGGCGTCGTCCACGCGTGTGAAGGCGCGACGTTTACCGCTGCGGGTCAAGGTGGCCACCTCCAAGTCTGCGGCAGCGAGCGTGCGGTCACCTGCGGTAAGTGCGGCCACGGCCACCTTGATTGCCGAATCCAGATCGAGGTCGTTGCGGTAGGAGGCCTCCATGCGCTTTGCAATACCTTCGGCGTCACCACCGAGAACGCAGAACGAGCGCTCGTCCAGCAACGTTCCGTCGTACAGGATGTGGAACAACCGATCGTTCTCCGGCGTATCGGCCACCTCTGCCACGAGCAGTTCCACCTCCAGGGGCTTTGGTCCCATCGTGGAGAACACGTCACCCAGAACCTGGGCGTACTGATTTGCCAGGCTCTTGGCGTCAACGTCGTTGCGGGAGTACTGGTAACCTCGCAATTCGGCCGCTCGTACGCCTGCGACACGCAGTTGGTCAAATTCGTTGTACTTGCCGACGCCGGCGAATGCAATGCGATCGTAGATTTCGCTCACCTTGCGCAGTGTGGTGGATGGATTCTCGGCCACGATCACGATGCACGTCGGGGTTTGGACGGCGATGAGTGCGCGACCCCTGGCAATGCCCTTGCGCGCGTAATCAGCGCGATCCTTCATCATCTGTTCGGGCGATACGTAGAACGGCATGCTCATCGTTGCCGCACCTCCCCCATGATCGTGGCGTAGGTGACCGCCAACGAGTCGTCGTCGACACGTTGCCAGCCGGCCGAGTCGATGGAGGCCACGATCGGGTAGATGCCACGCAGAACGTCGGGGCCCCCGGTGGCCGCATCGGCATCCGATGCCTCCCACAACGCCCGGGCCGCCAAGTCGATCGCCGCCTCGCGCGAGAGTTGTTGCTTCCATCCGACCCGCAACACGGTGCCGGCAAGCGTGGACCCGGATCCCGTTGCCACGAAGTCACGCTCCTCGTAGCGTCCGCCCGTCGGGTCGTAGTCCCAGAGGCGCCCGCGCGACACGAGCGGGTCGTAACCGGCAAAGATCGGCACCACGATGAGTCCTTGCATCGCGGCCGGCAGGTTGGAGCGAACCATCATCGACAATTGGTTGGCCTTGCCCTCCAGCGACAGCGCCTGTCCTTCGACCTTCTCGTAGTACTCGAGTTGAAGTTGGAAGAGTTTGATCATCTCCATTGCCGGTCCGGCCGTCCCTGCAATCGCAACTCCGCTCAGTTCGTCGGCCTGTACCACCTTGTCCATCGTTCGGTGACTGATCGACATTCCCGAAGTTGCACGGCGATCTCCTGCCATGACCACTCCACCCGAGTACGTGAGTGCCAAGCACGTCGTTGCATGTGGAAATGCGTTGTGGTGGCCTGCGGGCAATGCGGTTACGGCGAAGGGCTCGAGTCCGATTCTCCGGAGGAGCTCGGGGAAACTTGCGCCGGGATCGTCGCCGGCGGAAAATCGTGGCATCGTCATCGGAGCGTCAACGACCCTACTGTCCGCCCTTTTGGACATAACTCTTCACGAAGTCCTCGGCATTGGTTTCCAGTACCTCGTCGATGTCGTCCAAAAGATCATCGAGCTCGGCCTTCAATCGATCGGTGCTATCGCTCTTCTTGCCGGAATCGGTTTCGTTCGGCGTGCCGGATTCACGTTGCGGAACGCTTCGCTGTTTCTTGGTTCGCTCAGCCATGAGTAGCACCATAGCAACCGATCCGGGCGGTTACGGTGTGCTGGTCTTCCCCAACGAATCGATGAGTTCCCTGGCCGTGGCACAGGAGGCGAAGAGTTCCCTGGTCAATTCCTTGGTGCCGCGGAGCGGTTCCATCATCGGCACACGCCGCAACGGGTCGGTTCCCACGTCGAACACGATCGAATCCCAATTGGCGGCGACGATGTCCGACGCATAGCGAGCCAGACACGTTCCGCGAAAGTACGCCCGGGTCGTCGTGGGTGGATGCTCCACGGCGAAGTCAACCGCGTCTTGCTCCACCATCGTGCGTAATCCACAACGTGACGCCAAGGATCGCGCCGAACGCAGGTCGGAATACTGCAGGTCGATGAGCTTAAGGCGAGCATCGGTCGGCTCGAGCGAGTGCCGCTCGGCGTAACCGTCCACCAAGCGTTTCTTGGCCACCCAATCCACCACGTTGGCCACCGACGGGTCACCACGCTCCAAACCCGACAGGACGCTTTCCCATTCCTCGAGGACACGCTTACCATCGTCGACCGTTACCGAGTCGAGTCCGAAACGATCCGCCCACGATCGAGCGCGCTCCAGTAACTGCCACTGAATCTCCAACGCCGTCATTCGTTTGCCGCTGGCCATCGCAATGGTCGCCCGTAGCGACGGGTCGTTGCTCACCTGTCGAATTGCAGATACGGGATGCGCGAGCACCAGATCGTCACCCAGTACGTCGTCCTCGATCATCGACAACACCACGGCGGTGGTTCCCACCTTGAGGAACGTCGCCACCTCGCTCATGTTCGCATCACCGACTATGACGTGGAGACGTCGGTACTTCGTGGGATCACAATGTGGCTCATCGCGGGTGTTGACGATTGGTCGCTTCAGCGTCGTCTCCAGCCCGACCTCCTCCTCGAAAAAGTCGGCGCGTTGGCTCAGCTGGTACGCGACGTCGCCGGGTACGGCACCCGGGGACTCGCAACCCACCTTGCCCGCTCCCGCAAAAACTTGTCTGGTCACGAAGTGCGGTGTGACCTGCGATGTGAGGCGCCCGAAAGGAACCGCCCGGTCAACCAGGTAGTTCTCGTGGCAGCCGTAACTGTTCCCCTTTCCATCGCTGTTGTTTTTGTACACGACGATCTCGCCACCATCATGAAGCAAAGAAGCAGCACGGGTCATACTGCGTCGCATGATCTCTTCGGCTGCCCTGTCGTAGAGCACCACGTCGCTCACGGTTCGGCACTCGGGTGTCGAACATTCGGGGTGCGCATGATCCACGTAGTAGCGCGCTCCGTTGGTGAGCACCGTATTCACCAGATGTGTCTCTACCTCCGGGGCCAGAATCTCGCCGAGCAGCAGTCCGCGGGCATCGTTGCCCGGTTGCTCGTCGAAGAAATCCCATGCCGCACGCGTTTCGGTGCGTCCGAGGAACGCGTTGATCAGGAGGGAACTTGCACTGACCGCGTTCAAGTCGGCGTCACGCACGACGATGCCGTATTCGGTTTCGATTCCACACACCTTCGGGATCGCCATGGCTATCGAATCTCTGGGGTGCGAGCCACGATCAGAGGTATTGGCCGGTGGCGGTTCGCTCGATCGCCTTGCCACCCACTCCACCGTCTTCGTGGGTCAGCGTGCGGATGAAGATAATTCTCTCGCCCTTTCGACCCGACACCTTCGCCCAGTCGTCCGGATTGGTCGTGTTCGGAAGATCCTCGTGTTCGCGGAACTCCTGTCGAATCGATGAAGTCAGGTCGGCAAGCACGATTCCTCGTTCGCCACCATCGAGAAGGCGTTTGATCGCGAGTTTCTTCGCGCGGCGAACGATGTTCTCGATCATCGCACCCGATGCGAAATCACGGAAGTAGAGGATCTCGCGATCGCCATTCTGGTACGTCACCTCCAGGAACCGGTTTGCACCGTCATCCATGTACATCTGATGAACGGTTGCATCGATCATGGCCGAAACCGCGGCATTCACGTCGCCGTAACGTGCGATTTCACCGGCGGCAATCGGCACCTCCGTGGTGAGGTAGCGGGAGAAGATCTGGCGAGCAGCAGCCGCATCCGGTCTGTCGATACGGATCTTCACGTCCAGTCGACCCGGTCGCAGGATTGCGGGGTCGATGAGATCCTCCCGATTCGTGGCGCCGATGACGATCACGTTCCGGAGGCCCTCGACCCCGTCGATCTCCGCGAGCAACTGGGGAACGATGGTGGATTCCATGTCCGACGAGATGCCGGTTCCACGGGTGCGGAACATCGAGTCCATCTCGTCGAAGAACACGATGACGGGCCAACCTTCCTCGCTCTTCTCACGGGCGCGCTGAAAGACCATCCGGATCTGTCGTTCGGTTTCTCCCACGTACTTGTTCAGCAACTCGGGGCCCTTGATGTTGATGAAGTAGCTGCGACCCTTGTCGGCACCGATTCGCCCCGCAACCTTCTTCGCAAGGGAATTCGCGACCGCCTTGGCGATCAGGGTCTTTCCGCACCCGGGAGGGCCGTACAGCAGGATTCCTTTCGGCGCGGGAAGTTGATGTTCGGCGAAGAGGTCCCCGTGCAGGAACGGAAGTTCCACGGCATCGGCAATCGCTTCGATCTGTGTATCGAGTCCCCCGATGTCGGCGTATGAAATGTCGGGTACCTCTTCGAGGAGCAGGTGTTCCACCTCGGGCTGAGCCAATCGTTCGAGCAACATTCCACTGCGAATCTCCAGCCGTAGCAGGTCGCCCGAGCGTAAATGGGTGCCACGGAGTGAGTCTGCGAGTTCGCACACCCTGTCGTCATCGCCGCGACCGGTAACGATCGCCCGAACGCCATCCTCGAGAACCTCCTTCAACGACACGACCTCTCCGGTGCGTTCGGCGCCTCGGGCCATCACCACGTTCAGACTTTCGTTGAGCACCACCTCGCTACCGCGTTCGAGCAGCGACACATCGATGTCGGGATGGACCGTGACACGCATCTTGCGGGCATTCGTGAGTACGTCGACCGTGCCGTCCTCGTTGGTGTCCAGAATCACCCCGTATGCGGAGGGCGGTTGGGTCAATTTCTCCACTTCTTCTCGAAGCGACGCCACGTGGTCCCGTGCCTCTCGCAGGGCATACGACAGTTTTTCGTTCTGAGCCTTGGCGGTTGCGAGTTGCCCTTTGGCGTCCAGCAGCCGTTCTTCAAGTGCACGAAGTCGTGCCACCGTGTCATCGGCCATGCCCTGAACCTAGTGTGCTGCCGTGTATCGTGAAAACCCATGAAGGTATGGATCGACCAAGATCTCTGCACCGGTGACGGCTTGTGTGAAGAGATCGCTCCCGAGGTGTTCGCCCTGCTCGACGACGGTCTGGCCTACGTCAAGGAGGGCGACAAGATTTTCGCCGCAGCAAAGGGCAACCCGCAGGGTGCCGAAGGTGTCGCCACGTTCGCCGACAAGCACCTCGACGCGGTGATCGAATCCGCCGAGGAGTGCCCCGGCGAGTGCATCTTCATCGAACCGTAAGGGTTCATTCAGGCGTGCACCGACACGTCACCAGCAGTTGAACGGCTACGTCATCCGACGTTGAGCAGTCGCGCCGTCGTCAAGAACCCCGTGTGCGCAACCATGCGATGGTCGGGTCGCACCGACTCCCCCTCGATGTGCCAGGTGCGGTGGAGAACCTCCAGCGTGCGCATTCCCACCCACTGTCCTCGCTGTCGGGACAGCACCTCGCGAACCTTCACCGCTTGGGTGATGCTCGGCGTGTACGCAACGACGACTCCGCCGGTATGCATTACGTGGGCGAGATGCGGCACCACCTGCCATGGCTCCGGTAGGTCCAGGACCGCCCGGTCGAATTTTCCTTCGACGGGCGAATCGATTCCGAGATAGGAATCGCGAATGGACACCTCGAATCGCGTTGCGGCGTCGACTCCAAGGAAGGAAGCCACATTATTCTGGGCGCGACGGGCAAAATCCTCCCGCAATTCGTAACCCACTATCCGCGCACCAGCACGCAACATGGTCATCGACATGGCCCCCGAACCCACGCCCGATTCGAATACCAGGTGACCGGGTGCGATGTCGGCCAGCATTGCAATTGGTGCAAGATCCTTCGGATAGATCACTTGTGCTCCGCGCGGCATCTCCAGGACGAAATCCTCGAGTGTCGGACGAAGAACGACGTATCGCGCCCCCTTCGTGGACTCCACGGTCGCACCGTCACGCGATCCAATGACGGCAGCGTGCGGTACGAAACCTGCATGGCTGTGGAATTCGCCGCTCTCTTCGAGCGTCACCAAGTAGCGACGTTCCTTCGAATCAACGAACATCACGCGATCGCCGACCTCGAACGGATGCGACATCACGCTGCCTTCACGACGAACGACGATCGCGAATCGTCATGGTTTCACCCGAACGGAGTCTGATCGACGTGCGTTCCATGTTCCTGCGTCGTCGACGCCACCACCGAAACACGCTGAGCGCGATTGCAACGATCGGGTAGCGCCTCATCGCCTACCGACGTATCTCGATGACACCTCGACGACGCTTTCCGCCACGTCGACCGAAGAGGTATGCAACGAGCAGACCCGCAGCAATACCAACCACTGCCAACACGGTCAAGGACGACTTCTTCGTCTCGGTGATCTCGGTGACGTCGTCTTGAAGCGCCTTGAACTTTTGTTCGAGATCGCTTCGCGTGATCCTCTGGCTCGTCGTCATGTTGCGCCCTTGTTCAATTCGAATACGCGAATCCGCGACCAGGCGACGATCGAGATCG
>JAFMFM010000031.1 GCA_017856115.1 Actinomycetota bacterium
GAGTTTCCAGATGGTGCCGGAGAGGGAAAGGACGAACAGGTCGTCGTTGGCACGCACCACGGCCGACGGCGAGTCGAGTCCGGTGAAGTGAAGCGTCATCGTTGGTGATGCGGTGTCGGTTGCAATCGACCACACACGACCACTGCAATAATCGGCGAACACGTACCGGCCTTGCAGTGCACCCGATACCGCGACGGCGCCACCGCTCACAGAACAGCCGTCGTCACCGTGCTGATACGCGACCACCGGACCAATGTGGGATGGACTCGACTGATCCATATTGAAACGATCGTTGGCTTCGTAGGCGCTCCAACCAAAATCGGCGACATCGGTTGCCGTGGTGTCCTGGTCGGTTGATGTGGCGCTACGCGAACCCGACAACGGCACGCCACGCCACTGGGAAACGCCGTCGAGCACGCTGACTTCTTCCCATTGGCTCTGGCCGACATCGGCAAGCCACAAGCGGTCATCGTAAAGATCCACGCGCCACGGGTTGCGCAAGCCCTTGGCCAACATCGTCATCGAACCATCGCGAGGGTCCACGCGTAAAACCTTGCCAAGCGGCGATGAATCGTCGAGCGAGACACGAAGCGGGTCGTTCGCCGATCCGCCATCGCCCATGGGGACGAGCAGCATCCCGCTGGGTTCCACCACGATGTCGCCGGCGTTGTGGTTACGAAACGGTTGTTCGACGGTCAGGATCGTGCGCAACGAGTCGCGATTGAACGCTCCGCGGGAATCGACGGCGAGGGACGCAATGATGGTGTCACCTGAGCGATCGGTGTAGTTGATGTAGGCCGTCGCACCATCGCCGGAAAATGCGAGGCCGAGTAATCCGCGTTCACCGTCGCCCTCGGTGAGGTCGGAGACGTCGAGCACCGCATCCGGTGCGAATTTGCCGTCGACGAATCGATGAATGGTGCCGGTGCGAGAAACGAAGTACGTCGCTGCATCACCGGCGCGCGATGCAGCATCCACCACCTGATCGAGCGTGGCGACTGCCACCAGCGTGACGTTGGAATAATCGTCGGAACCACTGCCGCCGATGTCGGGAGAAGGTCGCGTTGCAGAGATGGTGTCGTCACCGCGCGGAGGGTCACCCGCGATGGGTGCCGGAGCACCTGCTGGTTGAGCGCCGCATGAAACGAGTGCGACGGTGGCCAGAGTAACGGTGACACGAGCCAGCACGCGTTCTCCGAACGTCGAGGTCGACGTTGGTCGGCGCATGTCAGGTGCTCGTGGAATCGAGCCCCTCGAGCAACGTATTCCATCCGAGCACGGCGCACTTGATGCGCACGGGATACTTCACCACACCCTGCAGTGCTTCGATGTCACCGAGACGAATGTCGGTGGGGGTGGTGCCGTCATCCTCCTCGATGGTCATGAGTTGCTTGAATCGCTTCGCCACGGCGCGCACGTCGGTTAGTGGCTTCCCCTTCACGATGGCCGTCATCATCGAAGCGGAGGCCTGGCTGATGGAGCAGCCGTGGCCACTGAAGCGCACGTCGCGCACCACGCCATCGGCAACATCGAGGAAGATCTTGATCTCGTCGCCGCACAGCGGGTTCGCACCCTCGGTGCACGTGGCCGGAGGTGGCAACTCACCCTTGTTGCGTGGCGAGCGGTAGTGGTCGAGGATCACCTCGCGGTAGAGGTCTTCGAGGTTGCTCATCGTGCGTGATTGTTCATCGTGGATCGGTTCGCCATTCCCCTAGAAAATACTGCTGACGTCGTCGAGTGCATCAACCAGGGCGTCGACATCTGCCTCGTTCGAATAGAGATACATACTTGCCCGGGCGGTGGCGTTGGCGCCGATGATGCGCATGAGCGGCTTGGCGCAGTGGTGGCCGGCTCGGACGTACACGTTGTGCTGATCGAGCACCTGGCTCACGTCGTGCGGGTGGACGTCGCGAAAGGCGAACGAGAACGTGGCACCCCGCAGCTCGGGATTGGTGGGGCCGTGGATGGTGATGGCGTCGCCGTAGCGGGCGGTGAGCGCACGGTATGCGTAGTTGGTCATTTCAATCTCGTGTCGGCGAATTTCGGTCATTCCCACGCGGTTGAGAAAATCGACGGCCGCACCAAGGCCGATCACTTCGACGATGGGCGGCGTGCCGGCCTCGAATTTGTTCGGCAATTCGGCGCAGGTGAAGTCGTCCAGGCGCACTTCGCTGATCATTCCACCACCGCCGAGGAACGGAGGCATCGCATCGAGCAGCGCTTCGCGCGCCCACAACACGCCGACACCGGTGGGTCCGCACATCTTGTGACTACTGAAGGCGAGCATGTCGGCACCCATGGCCCGAACGTCGGTTGTCATGTGCGGCACCGACTGGCATCCGTCGACGATGGCGATGGCGCCGGCAGCGTGTGCGGCTTCACACAACTCGCGCGTGGGGTTGATGGTGCCGAGCACGTTCGACATGGATGTGAATGAAATTGCCTTCGCACCGCGAAGCAGTTGATCGAGCGACGAGAGATCGAGTTGGAAGTCCGGAGTCAACGGCACCCAACGAATCTCAAAGCCCTTCTCCTTCGCCAACATCTGCCACGGAACGATGTTGGCGTGATGCTCCATGTGTGTGAGCACGATGGCATCACCCTTGCCGAGGTTGGCGCGACCCCATGATTGCGCCGCCAGGTTCAGTGATTCGGTCGCATTCTTGGTGAACACCACTTCGCATGGTGAATACGCGTTGATGAACCCGGCCACCTTCGAGCGCGCACCCTCGTAGGCGTTCGAGGCTTCCGACGCCAGCGCGTACGAACTGCGCCCAATGGGCGAGTATGCCTCGCGCATGAACGTGGACATTGCGTCGATGACGCAATTCGGCTTGTGGGATGAGTTTGCACTGTCCAGATAATGGATGGGCTTGCCACCAACCCGTCTGGACAACATCGGAAATTCGTCGCGGAGAGCGGCCACATCGAGCGTCATGACGGTCAGCCGCGGAACGAGTCGTAGCCGGATTTCTCCAACCGCTCGGCCAGTTCCATTCCTCCGGTGGCAACGATGCGTCCGTCGATGAGCACGTGCACGAAGTCGGGTTTCAGCTCGTCGAGCAACCGCTGGTAGTGGGTGATCACCACGATGCCGAGTGCTGGGCGCGCCGCTCGGACCTCGCGAATGCCCTTGGCGACGATTCGCAATGCATCGATGTCGAGACCGGAATCAGTTTCGTCGAGAATCGCAAGATCTGGTTCGAGCATCGCCATTTGCATGATTTCGTTGCGCTTTTTCTCGCCTCCGGAGAAACCCTGATTCAGATGTCGGTCGATGAACGCGGAGTCCATTCCGAGCCGCTTCATCCAGTCCATGGCAGCCAGACGCAATTCGAGTATCGAAAGATCGATGCCTTTTCGCGCCGACAACGCCTGACGGAGAAACTGCAGCACGGAGACTCCGGCAATTTCCTGGGGGTATTGGAAGCCGAGAAACATTCCTCGCTGAGCGCGCTCGGTGGTGGACCAGTCGGCAATGTCGTCACCGCGGTAGGTGATGGTTCCGCTGGTCACCTCGTATTCCGGGGACGCCAGCAGCGTGTTGGCCAGAGTCGATTTACCCGACCCGTTCGGGCCCATGATCGCGTGAATCTCACCTTCGCGTACGGTGAGGGAGAAGCCGCGAAGAATGTCGTGGTCGCCCTCTGTTGCCTTGGCGTGAACATCGTCAATGCGCAGGAGTTCGCGAGCGGCAACGTGTGCGCGATCCGAAGGACTCACCTTGGCAACGCTATTCGCAATCGGCAATTTCTCCTACGACCGTAGGGGAAATTATCCGGTGCGTAACGCACGCCACACCGCCCGATACGAGGGGTATTCGAATTCCTCGGTGAGGTAGCCGGCCTTCTGGAGTTCCCGGTGGAACTTCGGCAACGATCGGAAGGGAATCCCCGAGTCCACGTGATGTGACAAATGAAAACCGATGTTGAACGGCACCAGGAAGAACCGGGCCGCGACCGACTGGCGAATCGAATGGGTTGCGATCCGGCGATCGGCGCCCCGTTTCATTCCGCCGTGTTCGGCAACCGAGCGCAGGCGGTTGATCACCCGCCACACGGTGAGGTAGGGCAGCAGCCACAACACGAGATACACGTGTATTGCGCCGACGGCGGCACTCGATGCGATGAGTGCAAGTTGCACCGCGAGAATTTTGCGTTGGGACGTTCGAGTCAGGGGGTCGTTGCCGCGTAATCCGGCAAACTGTTGCTTCAACAACTTCCAACCGGTCTGCCCCGTGGCGTCGCGCCAGAGTTTCCGGCGAAAACTCGCCGTAGAAATGGGGTAGTTGGCATAGAGCGGAATGTCGGGCTCCTCGGGTCCGAACTCGTCGCGATGGTGGGCCATGTGCACTCGGCGATACGCATCGATGTTGGTGAACGCGGGATACCCGATGATCCACCGACCCACCCAATCGTTCACGCTCTTCTTGGAAAACAACAAGCGATGTGCCCCTTCGTGCATGAGCGACATGAATTGGGCGTGGGCACGGCCCATCAACAACACGCCGATCAGCCAGCCAAATGGATGATTCCACCAGAGAGTTACCGCCACCACCACTGCGGTTTGTACGTACATCGAGGCGACGCTGAGGGTGTTGCGTAGGTTCGGGATCTTTCGGAGCGACTCACGCCATTGTGGTTCCGGTCGGGCGTCATCACGCAACCGAGTGCGGGCATAGTTGGGTGTCGGCAGTGCCGAGGGCGTCATGCCGCCGAGTCGTGGGGAGGAACTCACGTCGACTCCTGCTCAACCAGCGTTACCATCCGCGCGCCACCCATGCGTCGAGGTGTGGTCGCTCCGCACCGATGGTGGTGTCGTTGCCATGCCCCGGCAATACGAGCGTTTCGTCCGGAAAGGTGAACAGGGCCGCATCGATCGACCGAATGATGGTGGGGAAGTCGCCGCCCTCGAACGACGTGTTGCCCGGCCCACCCGGGAACAAGGTGTCCCCGGTGAAGAGCAGTGGTGTATCGGCAACGTGAAAACAGATCGAACCCTCGGTATGACCCGGTGTGTGTAGTGCATGCAGTCGCAGACGACCAACTTCGATCACTTCCTTGTCGTCCAGAAAGACGTCATAACCCACGTCCTTCAGCCGTGGAGCATCGAGGGCGGTTACCGCCACCTCGTACCCGGCTTCGCGCAGTGCGGGCACTGCCTGGATATGGTCCCAGTGGCCGTGGGTTTCCAGCACCCTGCGCACGCCGAGGGCAGCGCACAGTTCGAGCAATTGTTCGTGCTCGTTGGCTGCGTCGATGAGGACTGCATCACCGGTCGCCCGACATCGCACCACGAACACGTTGTTGTCGACGGGGCCCACCACCACCTTGTGCACCTCCACGTCGGAGTCCTGCCAGTGGAGCGTGGCCATGGAGGCAAGTCTGGCAGCGCCGTATAAGGCGTGGGGTACATGGCGCCGTGTGGGGTACATGGCGCCATGTGGGGTGGTCTCGACAATGAGCCCCGGTTGGGAATGGGCCCGGGGCGTCCAATTGGCGGATTTCGGTGTCCGTCCGACAGTATGAGGGGCATGAACTTTGCCTTTACCGAAGAACAAGAAGAACTGCGCAAGACCGTTCGAGCCTTCCTCGACTCCAAGTCCCCGGAGACGGCAGTTCGCACGCAGATGGAAACCGAGCAAGGTTTCGACAAGGCCGTATGGGATCAGATGGGTTCGCAGATGGGTCTCATGGGATTGCACATTCCCGAAGACTTCGGTGGCATGGGATTCTCCTACGTCGAACTCGGCGTGGTGTTGGAGGAGATGGGTCGGGCACTGTTGTGCGCCCCGTACTTCGCCACCGTGGTGCTCGCAGCCAACACGTTGCTGCACAGCGGTGACGACGCAGCCAAGCAGAAGTATCTCCCGGGCATTGCTGCCGGTGAAACCATCGCCACGCTGGCGTCCACCGAGCCGTCAGGCAAGTGGGACGAAGCCGGCATCACCATGACCGCGAAAGGTTCCGGATCCAAGTTCACGCTCGACGGCACCAAGATGTTCGTGATCGACGGTCACACCGCGTCGCTCATCATCGTGGCGGCACGCACGGGCAAGGGCGTGTCGCTGTTCGCGGTGGACGGAAACGCAAAGGGCCTCACGCGCACCGCACTTTCCACCATGGATCAAACTCGCAAGCAAGCCAAGTTGGAGTTCAAGGCCGTCGAAGCCGAACTCATCGGCACCGAGGGCAAGGGCTGGGACGTGTTGAGCAAGGTGTTCGACCTCGCCGCCGTGGCGCTGGCCGCCGAACAAGTGGGCGGAGCCCAGAAGGTGCTCGACATGGCGGTCGAGTACGCAAAGGTTCGTGTGCAGTTCGGTCGCCCGATTGGTTCGTTCCAGGCCATCAAGCACAAGTGTGCGGACATGTTGCTCGAGGTGGAGTCGGCAAAGTCGGCCGCCTACTACGGCATGTGGTGCGCGAGCGAAATGAACGACGAACTCGCGTCGGTGGCGTCGCTATCTAAGGCGTACTGCTCGGAGGCGTACTTCCACGCCGCTGCGGAGAACATCCAAATCCACGGAGGTATCGGATTCACCTGGGAGCACCCGGCTCACCTGTACTTCAAGCGTGCGAAGTCGAGCGAGTTGCTGTTCGGCGATCCTGCGTATCACCGCGAGCAACTCGCACAGCGCATCGGTATCTGAGCGCGCAGCTCGGCAAGCGACACTCTCGGCGGCTCGCTCCGTGAGCACCGTTACTCTCGCGTTCGTCGTCGTTTCTGCCCTCGCGGTATTCGCCATTGCCGCCGCCGTCATTGGGCGAGAAGCCCGTCGACTCGATGCCGTTGCACCGCGCGCGGTGTACATGTTGGCCGACGCCGTGACGTACGTTGCCGAGCGCCTTCCTGCTGACTCCCAGGCCCGCCTCACGTACGACGAGGTGGAGCAACTACTGGTCGCCCACATGCGCTGGATGCACGCGAAAGGTCTCCAGCCCGGCGACGTCATCGACCGCCCACAGGACATCGACGACGAGGTCGTGGCCAACGAAGACACTCTCACGGCCTGGCTATTGGCGGAAGCCGAACGACGCGATATCGAACTACTCGACGATGTCGATGCCGTGCGAGTGGTGCAGGCGCACCTTGCTTACTTCGATGAGATCGGCGCGGTGGGACCGAGGGCTTCTTCGTAACTTCGGTCGGTGTGGAAGTCAGAGCGCCACATGTTGATGAAACGCTGCAGTCGCGGATTGAAATACGGGTCGTCATCAAGGATGTCACCCCAACGGTTGCCGAGTTTTGCGACCTCCGATTCGATTCGAAGGGCAACCCGCGTCTTTGACTCGAAATGGAAGAACTCCGCATGCGGGGTGAAGATCACGGAATAGCCCGCCTGCTGCACCTTGAGTGCGTAGTCGATGTCGTTCCAGTTCCCAGGGAATTGGGTACTCAGACCGCCGACCGCCTCGAACACCGTGCGCGGTGTGAGTAGGCATGCAGCGATGACACTGGATGCCTCGCGTTGCACACGCACATAGTTGTGTGCCCCACGAATGGTTGCCGGCTGCAGACGGTACATGTCGGTGGGGTCCGGAGTGAACACGTGGCCGGCGCTCTGGATGGTGCCGTCCTCGAAATAGAGGATCGGTCCGACGATGCCCACGTTGCCGTCCTCGAACAGTGCGAGCATGGTTTCCAGCGCATCGGGAGAGATGAGCTCCGTGTCGTCGTTGAGCAGCAACACGAACTCACCGTTGGAATGGGCGACACCGATGTTGTTCTTGACCGCGAAGTTGAATGCCTTGTCGTAGTCGACGATCAGCAAGCGGTTACCGCCGATTTCGGAAAGTTCAGCCCGAACTGCGGCTGGTGTCGGAGTGTCGGCCACCACGATGATCTCGAAATTCTGGTAGGTGGAGCGCTCGACGAGCGTACGTACGGCGTTGACCACGAACGGTGTCGACGTACCACGAAGTTCGGCGCTGCTTCCGCGTGTCGGGATGACGACGGAAATCTTCGGTTGGTGCTGCAGTCGTCGACGCACTCGTACGGCAGGCGTGTCGGCATCGAACACCACGTCGGCAGCGATGGCACGTCGAGCGAGATGTTGCGCCACGGCGTCAACGTTGGCATCGGGTAGCAAGTTGCCGGAGGGCGTCACGTTGAAAATCACGGGGGATCGATGCACCCGTCGGGCTCGTTCGGTGAGACGGAGGTTACGGTCGTGGGAGTTCGTGTCGGTGAGCATCGCCAGGCCGCCCACCGAGTCCACGAGCGATCGTTTTGCCATGATGAATTCACCGATGTAGTTGTGCGACCGCAACCGCTCGGGGGAGAACGACGGTCGTCGTTGATACGTCGGAAGGCGGTCGTCTCGTTTTATGTCGTGTCGGGTGTCCCCATAGATCACGTCAACGTCAGGCCCGACGTTGTCGATGGCGGTACCGGCAATACGAAGAGCATCGCGCGTGACGCTGTCGCCGGCAGCAAGGAAAACCACCCATTCGCACGTTGCGTCATCACCGAGCGTGACTCGCCCCGAAAGTGGTGCGCGTCGCCTCATCACGAGTGTTGACACGTCGCCCTTCGTACCGGTGACGTACCACGGGTGGCGCGACGGTCCGAGTTTGCCTATGGATCGTGAAGTTGCAGCCAGCATGTCGAGTGTTGCCCCACGGCCGCTGGTGGCAAAGAGAAACCGAGACACCTACTTGGCCAATCGCTTCTTCAGTTCCATCCGAACACCCCTGGGAATGTTGCGATACACGAATCTGATCGGGCGCATCCAGTCGCGATGAACCCAATCATTGGGTTTCTCGCGAAACTCGTAGTCGCGTATCTCCACTCCCTGGGCGCGGAGCACCGCCTGGCGTCGTATGGCAGCGGCTCTTCCCGCGTCGTCGTCGGCTTGCTGCCACTTTGCGAGTAGTTGTTCCACGTCGTTGGCGGCTCTCGGCGACAGCATGGGATACCGGTCAGATCATCACGTTGAAGCCGGCCATGATGCGTTCACCCAACGCAACATCACCAGAGATCGTGACTCGAGCATCATTCGGCGCAAAGAACTGCCGTCCACACGCCAGTGCGGCATAGGTGTTGCTGTCGAGCGAGATGGTGCAGGTGGGGGTTCCGCTATCGACGTGCGACGCTTTGCCACCGTTGGTGGCGATGAGGAACGACTTGACCACCGGGCCGGTGAGGTTGACCTGTACCAGGCTGCCATCGGGGGCCTTGCCACGCTTTCCCACGACCATTGGCAAGGATCTCACGAATCGACCGATGCTGTGCTCCGCGGCGATACCGCCATCGTTGCCTGGTAGTTGCAGCACCCGACGAATGTCCTGTTCGTGCACCCATGCATCCATCACCCTGATGTGCAGGAAGTCGGCGAACGTACCGGGCCCGGTGGGTGTCATCATTTCTCGCGCGAAATATTCATCATCCTCCGTGGTGAGGGTGTGGCGACGTCTCCGAGAAATCTGCTGCCACTCCGCGAACACCTCGGCACCACTTCGGCTCCGGCGGAAGTCGATTTCGTGCTCGTTGAATTCACCGATTGGATTCTTCACGTTCGACAAATCGGTTGCGCGGTGCGACGTGGGCGGCTCACCATGGAGTCCGAGTTCGGACGACAACAAGTGCGACACCGTGTCCTGCACCGTCCAGCCGGGGCACTCGGTGAGGGTCTTCCACTGCGATTCCGATAATGGGGAACAGAGGGCGTCGATCGAATCCCAGACGCCGAGCAACATGTCGACAAGGTGGGTTGGCCTGCTCATCGTGCGACGTGTCCTCGGGTCATAACGCGGGATTTTGCACCGTGTTCCACTCACGAGCGCGCAGGTACGGGTTGAACGCATTGCCAATGTGGGCGAGGTCGTCCGCGGTCTTGGGCACCTTCATTTCGTAGAAGTGGGGGAACTGTGATGCGCCGTGTACCAGTTCCCACAACCGAAGCGCATCGTCGCCGGTTGGTGCCGGCACGATGACGGGACCGAAGATGGCTCGCCCGGTTTGCGGCACGATGATTGGAACGCCGAAGCCGCCCAAGGTGGAGACTGCGTGTTCGTGGTCGCGACGCACGTCGTCGTGCGTGGTTGCATCGGCGAGGGCCGACTCCCACGCGGTGGCCGGGGCCCCGATGGACTCGAGCAGTTCCTTGGCGGTTTCCGCCTCGTAGGGCCGACGACCCTCGATATGCAGGGCGTTTGCGCTTGCGAGATACCACGCCCCGCACAATTCGTTGTCGTTGCGCCGCAGCCACGCGGCAATGCGTAGGGGAGTCCAGCCGTAGGCAATCTCGCGCTCCCACGGCAGTTTCTTGCCGGCTTCGTGGTTGATCACCTCGAGGCTGAAGAACTTCCAGTTCACCTGCAGGTTGGTGAGTCGCTGGACTTCTCGAATCCACAGCGAGGTCTGATGAGCGTACGGACACATGGTGTCGAAGTAGAAGTCCACCGTCGTCATACCAGAACCCTAGGTTAGATTTGTGGCGTGCAACGCCCCGGACGTTTCGAACACACCCGGTTTCTCGGCGACAAACGCACCCAGTTGGTCTACGACCTCGATACGTGGACCGAACCGAACATCATCGATGACATCGTCGCCACCAACTCGGGCATTTGCTTCGGGCCCGACACCCTGCCCGAAGCGCGAAACCGCGGTTATCGGCTCGCCACCGCGTGAACGGCTCGTTCGAGAGCGGTGCGCTGCGTCTCCAGCGGTACCTCAATGCGGGGTCGGCCCGGTCCGGCGGACGTCCAGCGGTGTTGTTGTGTCACGGTTTTCCCATCGGTCCGCAGGATGCCCGCCACTCGGCGAGTTCGTTTCCGGAATTGATCGACCGCATCGCCAACGAGCTCGGCTGGGCGGGGATGACCTTCACATTTCGCGGTTGCGGGAACAGCGAGGGCGACTTCTCATTGCAGGGCTGGGTGGAGGATCTTCGCGCCGCCATCGACCATCTCGTGGCCGAAACCGAACCCACGCAGGTATGGATGCTCGGAACCAACACCGGAGCCTCACTCGGATTGTGCGTTGCCGCCGATGATCCCCGCGTGAGCGGTTGTGCACTGCTCGGTGCGCGTGCCGACTTCGACGACTGGGCCGATCAACCGCGACGCTTTCTCGAACACACTCGCGAGATCGGCGCCGTTCGAACACCGGCGTTTCCTGCGAACTTTGACGAGTGGAGCAGGGAACTACGCCGATTCAGGCCGGTGGATTCTGCTCGTCGACTCGCACCGCGACCGCTGTTGCTCATGCACGGCGACGAGGACGAACTGGTTCCGGAGAGCGACTCGAGGGCGATCGCCGAGGCGCACGGCAGCGCCGAACTGCACATCATTCAGGGCGGCGGCCATCGGTTGCGCCACGATCCACGCGCAATCGCGATGATGATCGGGTGGCTCGACCGCCAGCGCTAGTGCGGGAACGTTTGCGCGGGATTGGGCCCGCAGATCAGCGGGCGTAGCCGTCGGGATGTCGATCGTGCCAGCGATATGCGCTGGTGATGATTTCGCGCAGATCGCGAGTGGCTCGCCAGCCGAGAATCGCACGAATCAGCGTGGGGTCCGCGAACACCGTCGCGGGATCCCCGGCACGACGTGGCGCGATTTTGTGCGGCAGCGAACGCCCGGTCACCGATTCCGTCATCGTGATGAGTTGTTTCACCGACGTACCCTGTCCGGTTCCGACGTTGCATGCCATCGAAGTTCCGCCAGTCGCGAGGTAGTCGAGTGCCTTCACGTGGGCGTCGGCAAGGTCGGACACGTGCACGTAGTCGCGCACGCAACTCCCGTCGGGCGTCGGATAATCGTCGCCGAACACGTCGAGCGAGGTTGATGCGCCGAACAACACCTTCATTACCACGGGAACCAGATTGGCGGTGGCGGTCCAATCTTCCCCCATGTCGCCCGAGTCATGGGCGCCGGCGGCATTGAAGTAGCGCAGGCTCACCGACCGAAGTCCGACGGCGTCGCAAGAAGCAAGGAATCGTTCGATGTCGGCCTTCGTTTGCGCGTACACGCTCTGGGGTCGAAGCGGCGCATCTTCGTTCACCGGGGCAATGTCGGGCGTTCCGTACACGGCGGCCGAAGAGGAGAACACGAAGCGTGACACATCGTGCTCGAGGAGAGTTTCCACCAGGGCAATCGACCCGGCGACGTTGTTCTTGTAGTAGCGGAGCGGCTCGATCATGGATTCTCCAACGGCCTTGTATGCGGCAAAGTGAATCACGCTGTCGACGTGATGTTTGCGACACACTTTTCCCACCGTTCGGGAGTCCGCTATGTCTCCCACCACGAGGTCGATGCCGGGAATCGCGTCACGGTAGCCACGCTCGAGCGTGTCGAGTACCACCACTTTGCGACCCATCTCGGTGAGCAGCCGGGCCGTGTGCGAGCCGATGTATCCGGCACCGCCGGTGATGAGAACGGTCATGTGTTCAGCGTTTCTTCAATGGCCGACTTTGTTTATCTCGGTCGCGCGCCTTCTCCAATTGCTTGAATCGCCGAACCTTCAACAACGCCTCTGCCGAGTCGATGTCCGCCACCGTACGCATCCTGTGGTCGCCGAAGGGCCGCGCGACGGTCGCCCAACCCTCGGGTGCAAAGTTGAAACGCTTGGCAAGCAAGGCGATGAAAATCCGCGCCTTCTCGTCGCCGAATCCAGGAAGTTTTCGAAGTCGTTGGTACAACTCCTTGGCATCGGTAACTCCACGCCAGATGTTGGCGCCATCGTTTTTGTACTGCGTGGCGATGATTCCACACAGTTCGTGGATTCGTCGGGCCATCGAAGCGGGGAAGCGATGAATCGCCGGTTTCTCACAGCATCGCGCGACGAAACGCTCCGGGTCCATTGCGGCGAATTTCTTTGCATCGAGGTGTCCGAAGCGTTGCGTGAGCGTGTACGGACCTGTGAACGCCCATTCCATGGGCACCTGTTGGTCGAGCAACATGCCGATGAGCAGTGCGGTGCCATCAGTGCGTAGCAAACGGTCGGCAGCCGGGATGCCGGTCACGTAGAGGTCGCGCTTGCGCGCGGCGGACCCCGAGCGAGCTGTGGACCCCGAGCGAGCCGCGGACCCCGAGCGAGCCTTAGACATGGAGGGGATTCATCGCTTCCGGATTGAGTCCGTAGTGGGCGATTGCATCGGCAACGACTTCGGGCTTGATGTCGCCACTCAGCGACAACGCATGCAGCGTGGCCACCACAATGTGTGGCATGTCCACCTCGAAGTGTCGACGCAGGGCTTCGCGGGTATCGCTACGACCGAATCCATCGGTGCCGAGCGGAATGAAGGTTCGATTGGGGACAAAGCGTGCAACTTGCTCGGGCACGATGCGCATGAAGTCGGTAACGGCGATGATCGGACCGTTGCCGTCGTCGAGAAGACGGGTGACGTCGGCTTGGCGTGGCGCAGACGTTGGATGCAGACGATTCCATCGCTCGACATCCAGGGCGTTTTCGCGCAAGGTCTTGTACGAGGTGGCGGACCACACGTCGCACGACACGTCCCAGCGTGACTCGAGTTCGGCAACGGCTTCGCGTGCGGCGGAGTGCGCCGATCCCGAGAACACCATGGTCGCGTGGTGCTTGGCGTTGCCGGCTTCCGTCAAGCGGTACAACCCACGCATGATTTGTGCGTCGAGATCGGCGACTGCCGGTCGAGCAGGCATCGGGTAGTTCTCGTTGTACAGCGTTATGTAATAGAACACGTCGGTGGGCACCTCGCCGTACATTTCGTGCAAGCCACTGCGGATGATGGCGGCAACTTCGTAGGCGAAGGCCGGGTCGTACGCCTTGCACGGGGGCACGGTGGACGCGAGCACCAGCGAGTGTCCGTCCTGGTGTTGGAGACCTTCGCCCATGAGCGTGGTGCGACCCGCGGTAGCAGCAAGCAGGAACCCTCGCGTGCGAGCATCTGCCGCCTGCCAGATGAGATCGCCAACGCGCTGGAATCCGAACATCGAATAGAACGTGTAGAACGGCACCATCTCCACACCACGCGTCGAGTACGCCGTGCCGGCGGCGATGAAGCTGGCCAGGCTGCCGGCTTCGGTGATGCCCTCTTCGAGAATTTGTCCCGCAGTGGACTCGGTGTACGACAACAGCAGGTCATGGTCGACGGGTTCGTACTTCTGGCCCTGTGACGCATAGATCTTCAATTCGCGGAAGAGCGAATCCATTCCGAACGTGCGGGCTTCATCGGGGATGATGGGCACGACGCGCTCACCGAAGGACGAATCGCGCGCCAGGTTGCGCAGCAATCGCGTGAAGCCCATGGTCGTACTGACCGACTGCTGACCACTACCTGCATCGAACTCGCGGAATGCGTCGTCGCTCGGAAGCGTGAGCTTGCGACGTGCAACGGCAGCTCGCCGGGGCACGAAGCCATCGAGGGCGCGGCGTCGTTCGATGAGGTACTGGTATTCGACCGAGTCCTCCGGCGGGCGGTAGTACGGGGCGATATCGCCCTCCAACATCTGGTCGGTGATCTCGTCGTTGAGATGCAGACGGTCGCGCAACACGCGCAGCTGGTCGACGTTCATCTTCTTGATCTGGTGCGTGGCGTTGCGTCCCTCGATTTCGGGTCCGAGTGTCCAGCCCTTCACCGTCTTGGCGAGGATCGCAGTGGGTCGACCGGAGCCCAGGTTGTCGGCTGCGGCCTTGAACGCCGCGTACACCTTGCGGTAGTCGTGGCCGCCACGGGGGAGCGCCTGCAACTCTGCATCGGTGAGGTGCGACACCATTTCGCGTAGGCGGGGGTCGGGACCGAAGAAGTTCTCGCGAATGTAGTTGCCGTCCTCCACGGTGTAGCGCTGGAATTCACCGTCGACGGTGGTGTTCATCTTGTTGAGCAGTGCGCCGGAGACGTCTCGCGCCAGCAACTCGTCCCACTTGGATCCCCAGATGACCTTGATGACGTTCCAGCCGGCACCGCGAAACACCGCCTCGAGTTCCTGGATGATCTTTCCGTTGCCTCGTACGGGCCCGTCGAGACGCTGCAGGTTGCAGTTGACGACGAACACCAGGTTGTCGAGGTGTTCGCGTGAGGCGAGCGAAAGCGCGCCGAGCGTTTCGGGTTCGTCGCACTCGCCATCGCCGAGGAATGCCCACACGCGACTCTGGGTGGTGTCATCCAACTTCCGGTTGGTGAGGTAACGGTTGAATCGCGCGTGGTACAGCGCGGTGATTGGTCCGAGCCCCATCGACACGGTGGGGAACTCCCAGAAGTCGGGCATCAGTCGCGGATGCGGATACGAAGACAACCCACGACCACCGCGTCCGATTTCGCGACGGAAGTGGTCGAGATCCTCGGCCTCGAGGCGTCGCTCCAGATACGCGCGCGCGTACACGCCCGGGGCGGCGTGACCCTGAAAATACACGTGGTCGCCCGCGCGCCCATCGTCCTTGCCGCGAAAGAAATGATTGAAGCCCACTTCGTACAGCGACGCCGACGACGCAAAGGTCGAGAGGTGTCCGCCAATTCCTTCGGCGGCGGCGTTGGCGCGAACCACCATCATCGCGGCGTTCCAGCGGATGTACGCACGAATTCGTCGTTCCAGATGTTCGTCGCCCGGGAACCACGGCTCCTGTTCGGCGGGGATGGTGTTCACATACGGAGTGGAAACGGTCGCAGGGAAGCTCACCTGGGTTTCGCGCGCCCGCTCGAGCAGGCGGGACAGCAGATAGCGGGCTCGCGTCTTGCCTTGCACGTCGACGATGGCGTCGAGGGAATCAAGCCACTCCTGGGTTTCCTGTGGATCGGTGTCAGGAAGCTGATGAACGGAGCCGTCGAACAACATGGTCCCATTCTCGCACGACAACCCACGAGCGCCACACCGTCTCACCTTGCATCCAGCACCTCGGGCGGTCGTGTTTCCACGGAATGGCACAGCAGTTGTCGCACTTGCCGCTACCCATCGGTAAGTATCGGAGGTGATGACGAACGTTCGTGTGGTGTATACCGACGGCGCGTGTTCTGGAAACCCGGGCCCCGGCGGATGGGCGTGGGCGGTGGCACCCGACGGCGAGCCACACGACAGTGGAGGCGAGTCGCCGACGACCAATCAACGAATGGAGTTGATCGCGGTAATCGAGGCACTACGAACGCTGACCGTGACCGACGGGCCGATTGAAGTGGTATCCGACAGTCAGTACGTCGTCAAATGTTTCAATGAACGATGGTGGGAGGGATGGCTGCGTCGGGGCTGGAAGAACAGTCAGCGTCAGCCGGTCGCCAATCGTGATTTGTGGGAGCCGCTCATCACCCTGGTGCTAGAGCGGGGCGACGTGTCGTTTCGCTGGGTACGTAGTCACACGGGTGAACCCATGAACGAGCGAGTCGATGCCCTGGCTGTGGCCGCAATAGACACCGTGCGCTAGCGTTCGCCGCCATGGAACTCACCAACTCAAGCGCCATCGTCACCGGAGGAGCCAGCGGAATCGGAGCCGCCGCTGCTCGAATGCTCGCCAAGAAGGGCGCAAAGGTGGTCATTGCCGACCTGCAGGCCGACAAGGGAGAGCAATTGGCCAAGGAAATCGGTGGAGCATTCTGCAAGGTGGACGTCACCAATACCCAGGACATCATCAATGCAACGGAGATGGCCAAGTCGATGGGCCCCATCCGCGCGCTGGTGAACTCTGCGGGCATCGGTTGGGCTCAGCGCACGGTCGGCAAGGACGGCACCGTCGAATCCGCCGCCAATCTCGATGCGTTCAAGAAGGTGATTGCCATCAACCTCGTGGGCACGTTCGACTGCATCCGTGTGGTTGCCACCGCGATGAGCCGTAACGAACCACTCGAACACGGCGAGCGGGGAGCAATCGTCAACATCGCCTCCGTGGCTGCATTCGATGGTCAGATCGGTCAGGCGTCCTACTCGGCATCCAAGGGCGGTGTGGTGGGCATGACCCTCCCCGTGGCCCGCGACCTTGCCGCAATCGGTGTGCGTGTCAATACCGTGGCACCCGGACTGATCGACACCCCCATCTACGGTCAGGGTGATGCGAGTGAAGCGTTCAAGAGCAACCTGCAAAAGGGTGTGCTCTTCCCGCAACGGTTGGGCTCGCCCGAGGAACTCGCCTCCATGGTGCTGGAGTGCATCACGAACAGTTACATGAACGCCGAATCGATTCGTGTTGATGGCGGCATTCGCATGCCACCGAAGTGACCTCGTTCGTCACACACCGCGATCCATTCACGCCGTTCGATACGGCGCCACCATTAAGTCGAGCGGGAGGGGAACTCCCGTCGCGAATCCCGCACGACGACATCCTTCCGGTCGTCGTAGGTGATTCGTTCCGACACCGCGTCGGAACGAGGCCCCTCGATCTGAGGCACTGGTTCGTGCGCGACGACGAGTGGGAACCGACGCTCACCATGAAGCGCGCGCTCATCGCGGAGCGACGCAGCGAGGTGGTGTGCTACCGCGACGATGCGCACGAGGTTGCCCAAGAAGCAGGTGAATTGGTGTTGTCGTGGCTCGGGAAGTCCAGCGCCAACTCCGGAGTCGACGTGCTGGTAGATGCCGCACTGGCGGTACCGGATGACCTCACGGTGTTGCGCTCGATGCCCGACGACCGACTTCCATTCGTGGCTGGTGTGGTGTGCTCGCCAAGCCGATGGAAACTGGCGGAGAAGATCGGTCACGACATGCTCGCGGTGCACAAGCCCGTTGCGTTGTATGCCGAGCAAATCGGTGGCGCCGTCGATACCACGCTCGAACGACTCTCACCCGAGAAGCCCGTGTGGCGATCTAACTGGACGTTGGAGGATCATCCCGCGTTGTTCCAACCATCGTCACCCGGCCGGGCATTGGTGGATCACCCGTCGGAACTATGGATTCGCATCGAGCGCGAAACGTTGCGCCGCCTCCCACGAACGCGGGGGATTCTGTTCACCATTCGCGGATTTCAGGAGCCACTTTCCACCTACGTCCGGCGTGGCCCCGAGACAATTCGAACGCTGCGTGAACTGGTGGCGCGGTTACCCGACTCGCTCGCACGGTACAAGAGCGTGTACGACTATCGTGCAGCCACCGTCAGCTGGCTCGACTCGCTGCTCGCTTCACACTGACTTCGCGCTCTC
>JAFMFM010000068.1 GCA_017856115.1 Actinomycetota bacterium
ATGATTCGTAGACGTTCTTCGAAGTGAGCGAACGCACTCTTCACCGAGTTGACCGTGATCCACTGGAAGTCCTCGAGGGTCCAGCCGAATGCATCGGCACATTGGGTGAACTCGCGTGTCATCGAGGTGTTGCTCATCAATCGATTGTCGGTGTTGAGCGTTACGCGAAAACGCAAACGCCGAAGCATTCCGACCGGGTGCTCCGAAATCGACTTGCACACACCGGTATTGACGTTCGAAGTTGGGCAGAGCTCAAGTGGAATGCGCCGGTCGCGTACGAATTCGGCGAGTCGGCCCAGTCGTTCGTGCCCGGGCTCGCCGGTGATGTCGTCAACGATGCGAACTCCGTGCCCCAGTCGCTCGGCCCCACAGAATTGGAGTGCTTCCCAGATGGAGGGAAGTCCGAACGCCTCGCCGGCGTGGATGGTGGAGTGGAAGTTCTCGCGCTGCACCAACTGGAAGGCGTCGAGATGTCGGGTGGGTGGGTGCCCTGCCTCGGCACCGGCGATGTCGAAACCCACAACGCCTTCGTCGCGATACTTCACGGCCAGTTGGGCGATCTCGGAACTGCGGGCGGCAGTACGCATTGCGCAGAGGATGGTGTAGATGGTCAGATCGGTTCCTGCCGCGCCACGGCGGAAACCTTCCAGGACCGCACGGACCACCTCATCGAGTGAGAGTCCTGCCTCGGTGTTGAGTTCCGGTGCGAAGCGCACCTCGGCATACACGACGTTGTCCGCAGCGAGATCCTGCGCACATTCGAACGCCACTCGCTCGAGGGCATCGCGGTGTTGCATGACGCCCACCGTGTGGGCGAAGGTCTCCAGATAGAGCACCAGATCATTCCGTTTGGCACCGCGATGAAACCACTTCTTCAAGTCGTCCACATCAGTCGTAGGCAAGTTCTTGTAGCCGTATTCCCGAGCCAAGTCGATCACCGTTTCAGGGCGCAGACCGCCGTCGAGGTGGTCGTGCAACAGGGCTTTCGGCGCTCGAGCCAGCAGCTCATGCAGGGTGGCCATAGGCGCCGACATAACCAGATTCTACGGATGCCGGTTCGTCTAATGTCGCTCACGTGACCAAAGTCGGGTACGTATGAACTGCGCACCGAGGTATGAATGAACCACGCGCGAATTGCTCGTCGTCTCGCATCGTTGACACTCGAAGAAAAGTGTCGATTTCTTGGTGGCGCATCCACGTGGCGTACACATGGCATACCGCGGCTGGGGATTCCCGAGATAAAGATGTCCGACGGTCCCAACGGTGTGCGTGGCGAGTCGCTCGGCAGCACCCGTACGCCGGGATTGAACATTCCCACCTCCATCGTGGTTGGCGCGTCGTGGGATGTCGGCCTGGCGAACCAATTAGGGGTGTTGCTCGGTCGCGAGGCACGTCGCAAGGCGGTACATGTGGTCCTTGCGCCCACCGTCAATCTGCACAGAACGTCGATTGGTGGTCGCACCTTCGAGTGTCTGAGTGAAGATCCCGAACTCTCGGCCCGACTGGCGACGGCCATCGTTCGCGGAGTCCAGTCGCAGGACGTTGCAGTAACGGTGAAGCACTTCGTCGGGAACGACACGGAAGTCGAACGGATGACGGTGGACGTGCAGATCGACGATGCGACACTGCGCGAGTTCTACCTACGACCTTTCGAGTCGACGGTTATCGATGCCGGGGCGTGGGGTGTCATGAGCAGTTACAACAAGTTGAACGGCTTGCACGCAGCGAACAATCGCGAGCTTTTGCACGAGATTTTGCGCATTGACTGGGGCTTCGATGGTTGCGTCGTATCCGATTGGTTCGGCGCACATGACACGGTGGAGTCGATTCGAGCAGGGCTCGACATACCCATGCCTGGTCCCGCGACCATCTACGGCAAGAAACTGCTGAGTGCGGTGGAGCAGGGCGCCGTGAGCGAAGCCGAGATCGATCCTCGTGTAGAAGCCGTGCTGCGACTCATCGAACGGACTCGCGCCGACGATTTTCCTGCATCGTCGAGCGAAACCACCATCGACGACGAACACGAGCGCGACATCGTGCGGCGAGCCGCAATAGCCGGCACTGTACTGGTGCGCAACGAAGGACGCGCACTCCCGGTTACCCCGGGGAGTGTGGAATCAATCGCAGTCATCGGGCCGAATGCCCGATCCACACGAACGCAAGGCGGGGGTTCGTCCAGCCTGCAGGCCATTCACACCAGCAACATCCTCGATGGACTACGAACACGATTCGGTGACGATGTGGTTTCGTGGCATCGAGGTACGTCGATCGACAAACTCGCGCCCATCGTGGAGGCGAATCAACTTCGCACCCCGGATGGTGCGGCGGGATGGAAAGTGGAATACTTCGACCGCGACGAGGTCGACATCGCACCGCGTCATATCGCCACCTCCGACAGATCCGCGCTCGTGTTCTTCGGTTCGGCGCCCCCCGAGGTGGATCCATTCGACTTCACCGTGGTGATGACGGGGGAGTACGTGCCCGAAGTTGACGGTACCCACGATGTGTCGTTGGTGATCACGGGAATGGGTTCACTCACGGTAAACGGTGAGGTCCTCGTGGACGACCCGCTGGGTCTGTTGCCTCGTGGTCGCGAGTATTTCGGATACGGAAGCGAGGAGCAGGTTCACGGCCTGCCGATGCGCAAAGGCATGCCGGTGAAGTTCGAGGCACGTATGCGAACACGTGCCGGGTTCAGTGCGCTACGAATCGGAATCGCAGCACCTCCCGACGAACATGAACTGCGCGATGCCGTGGAAAGCGCCGCAAGTGCTGATGCTGCAGTCGTCGTCGTGGGTACCAACGATGAGTGGGAAACCGAGGGTCACGACCGCGACAGCATCGCGCTACCGGGAGCGCAGGATGAACTCGTCCGTCAGGTTGCCGCGGTGAATCCCCGAACCATCGTGGTGGTGAATGCGGGTGCACCCGTTGCCATGCCGTGGTTCGACGACGTGGAGGCGGTACTCATTGGATTCTTCGGTGGCATGGAGATGGGCAACGCGGTCGCGGCAATCATTGCGGGTGACGCCGACCCGGGCGGTCGTCTTCCGGTGGCGTATCCGAAGCGACTCGAAGATTCACCCGCGATGAATAACTATGCCCCGGCGAATGGGGTGCAACGTTACGCCGAAGGTGAGTGGTACGGATGGCGGGGGCAGGCACGAAACGGTGTGGCTCCGTTGATTCCCTTTGGATTCGGCTTGAGTTACGGCGAGTCGGTGTGGGGTGCGCCCCGCGCCCAGGTGGATCGTTCGTGGCCACGATGCGACGTGGTGGTACCGGTGAGTTGCGTCTCGTCATCCCCGGCCACCGTGGTGGTGCAGTGCTACGTACGTCGAGCCGGTGACGTGAATCCGCCGCGTCTTGCAGGCTGGTGCAAGCGAACGCTTGACCCGAGTTCGTTTGCCGACGTTTCGGTGCACATTCCGTGGACTGCATTTCGTCGTTGGAATTCGGCTCGTCGGGCGTGGCACGTCGAGGGTGGCAGGTGGGAGATTCTCGTTTCGCGGTCGAGTTCCGATGTGGAGTCGACGCTCATCGTCGAAATCGACGAATGCGAATCGGCCCCTTCGCGCGGCTCGGATCAACCACCCTCCCGCCCTGGGTGATCTGCACCCGTTCTTTCGCTACGAGTCGTCGAGCGGCCATGCGGGCCGATTCCATCAACGATTCCCACGAGTCGCCGCCCACGAGTCGCGCCGCTTCGGAGGGGCAAATCGACGACTCACGCGATCGACCGTCCAGGAGGGTAATGATCGCGCGTTCGAGTGCTGCGTCGGTGGAGGTGAGACGAGAGCGGCGACACTGATCCGAGCAGAACTTGATTTGCTCCCAATTCTTGGCCCACTTGGTGCGCCACTGCATCGTGCGCCCACACCGTTCACACAGCTTGTCCGCCCGATTACTCATCG
>JAFMFM010000069.1 GCA_017856115.1 Actinomycetota bacterium
GGTGGCGGCAATGGAGGTGATGCTGGCGGTGGTGGTTCTGCTCGTGGCGATGGCGGCGGCAACGGCCAAAGCGACCAAGGCGACCGTTCGGCCGCAACCTGTGAAGCACCGAGCGACCTCGCCCGTCGTAGCGATGTGCCGGTGGGTGTGCTGATGCCGGCAGGTTCGCTGCAGCGTCAGTCATACGTCTCTGGTGCAGAGATTGCGGCGGCCGGCCTCAACGCGGTTTCGCTCGGATTCGAGTTCTATTACTCCGCAACAGGTGAACTTGCGTACGACTTTGATGGCAATGCCGACGACGATGCCAAAGAACGCTGGAAGAACAACCTGCGCTGCAACGTGATCGAGGCCAAGCAAGCCGGCCTTGTGGTGGCGGTGTGGGGGCAGTTCATCGAAGCTGGTCGGCGCGGTGAACCAGGCACGATGCCTGAGAACGTAAAGAACGATGTGCTCGAGAGTGCTGTTGGCCTGATGCCGGAGGTTGCGAAACTGCTCGAAGAACTGCAGGTGGAGTATTGGTCACCCGTGTCGGAGCTCGACAAGTTCGCTGGGCCAACGGGACACAACGCTTACTTTGCGCGCATGGTGGAAGCGGGGCGACCACACTTTTCCGGCACGATGTATGCGCAACCGAACATTCTTCAGCGCGACGGATTCGCTGCTCAGCAACTGGAGCCAGATCTGGGTGGCGTTGATGCGCTCGGCATCTCGTGGATTTCCTACGAGTGCGAGGAGGGGAAGCTTCCGCCCGGTGTGACTCTCGGGTGGGCTGACTTCGTCGTGCAGGCGGCTGCAGCACAGGGCATCACCCGCGTGTTCATCAGTGAAGTGGGCAGCACACAGGCAGCCGATGAGAGCAAGCGCCCGTGCCTCGAGACATTGATCGAATACTGGGACGGTGCTACGAACGGCGTGTTCGTGTTGGACATGCCAAGCGATCAGCCGGGCGGAGCAGTCGTGAAGGGCAATTGGCAAGAAGACGTCTTGCGCTCGCTGCGCAACTAGCACAAATGGGCAACGGAAGTTCGCGCTTGGCGGTGTCGCACGCCCGGGGGTAGGGCGCGCGACACCGCGCAAGCTGTTGATTACTTCAGGTCGAAGCGGTCAAGCTCCATGACCTTGACCCACGCGCTCACGAAGTCGCGCACGAACTTCTCGTGTGCGTCGCTCGCGGCGTACACCTCGGCGAGGGCTCGCAACTGCGAGTTCGAACCGAAGACGAGGTCGGCGCGTGTGGCGGTGTAACGCTCTTTGCCGGTCTTGCGATCACGGCCAACGAACGTTTCCTCCGACTTGTCGGTGGGTGTCCACTCGGTGCGAATGTCGAGCAAGTTGGCGAACCACTCGTTGCTCAACACACCGCGCTTCGATGTGAACATGCCGTGCTTCGTGCCGCCGTAGTTGGCGCCCAAGGCTCGCATGCCACCGACGAGCACCGTCATTTCCGGTGCGCTCAGGTTGAGCAGCGTGGCCTTTTCGAGCAACAACTGCTCGGTGGTCACCACGTGGCCGGGGCGCACGTAGTTGCGGAAGCCATCGAACGTGGGCTCGAGCACCGCGAACGACGCGACGTCGGTCTGTTCGATGGTGGCATCGGTGCGACCACCGCGGAACGGAACCTCGATCTTGACACCGGCATCTGCCGCGGCCTTTTCGACCGCTGCCGAACCGGCGAGCACGATGAGATCGGCCATCGACACTTGCGCGCCCTTCTTGTTGCTGGCGTTGAACGCGTCGCGAACCTTCTCCAGTGCCTTCAGCACCTTCTGCAGTTCGGCTGGCTCGTTCACTTCCCACATGTTCTGCGGAGCAAGACGGATGCGAGCACCATTGGCGCCGCCGCGCTTGTCGGTGCCACGGAAGGTGGAAGCCGACGCCCAGGCCGTCTTCACCAACTGCGACACGCTCAAGCCCGACTTCAACACTCGACGCTTCAGGTTCTTCACGTCAGACGACGTGAGGCGCTTGCCGGTGGCCTTCGGAACTGGATCTTGCCAGATCAGTTCTTCCTTTGGCACCAACTTGCCGAGGTAACGAGCCTTCGGGCCCATGTCTCGGTGCGTCAGCTTGAACCAGGCGCGTGCGAACGCATCAGCGAACGCAGCGTGATCCTGACGGAAACGCTTGGAGATCTTCGCGTACTCCGGATCCATCTTCATCGCCATGTCGGCGGTGGTCATGATGGGCTGATGCGTACGGCTTGGGTCGTGTGCATCCGGCACCACCTTGAGCGCGCCGTTCTTTGGCACCCACTGGTGCGCGCCAGCCGGGCTCTTGGTGAGTTCCCACTCGTTGTCGAGCAGGAGGGCGAAGTAGTCGTCGTCCCACTTGATTGGGTTGCGAGTCCATGCACCTTCGATGCCGCTCGTAATGGTGTGAACACCCTTGCCGTCGCCCAGCGAGTTGCGCCAGCCGAGACCCTGCTCTTCGATCGGAGCGCCTTCTGGTTCGCGACCCACGTATTGCGCGGGGTTGCCCGCACCGTGGGCCTTGCCGAAGGTGTGTCCACCGGCGGTGAGCGCGACGGTTTCTTCGTCGTTCATCGCCATGCGCGCGAACGTCTCGCGGATGTCGCGGGCGGATGCCAGCGGATCCGGATTGCCGTTCGGGCCTTCTGGGTTCACGTAGATGAGACCCATCTGCACCGCACCGAGCGGATCATCGAGCACGCGGTCACCCTTGTAGCGCTCGTCGCCGAGCCATGTGGTTTCCGGACCCCAGTAGGTGTCGTCTGGCTCGTAGACATCGGCACGACCGCCACCGAAGCCGAAGGTCTTGAAGCCCATCGACTCGAGCGCAACGTTGCCGGTGAGCACGAAGAGGTCGGCCCACGAGAGCGACTTGCCGTACTTCTGCTTGATTGGCCAGAGCAAACGACGAGCCTTGTCGAGGTTGCCGTTGTCGGGCCACGAGTTGGTTGGTGCGAAACGCTGCATGCCGGTGCCTGCGCCGCCGCGACCATCGCTGATGCGATAGGTGCCGGCTGCGTGCCATGCCATGCGGATGAAGAACGGACCGTAGTGGCCGTAGTCAGCAGGCCACCACTCTTGCGAGTTGGTCATCAACTTCTTCAGATCTTTGATGACGGCGTCGATGTTGAGCTTCTTGAACTCTTTCGCGTAGTCGAAGTTCGGATCCATCGGATCGCCGACTTCCGGGTTGTTGTGCAACACGCGGATGTTGAGCTGATTCGGCCACCACTCTTTGTTGGTTGGGCCGGTCTTGTTGTCGGTGACTGCACCAGTGAACGGGCACTGGCCGGCTGGTGTGGCACGGCCTGATGCATGCTTCGGGGTGTTTTGGATGTCCGTCATAGGGGTTATCTGCCTTTCTTGTTGGGGGATTTCTTGGAGGCCTTGCTCGACGTGCTGGGCTTGCTTCTCTTGCTGGTGCGGCGCGAGCACGACGGGCACAGTCCCCAGTACGACACGTCGGCTTCGTCGATGACGAAGCCATGCGTTTCCGACGCCGAAAGACACGGCCGATGCCCCACCGCACACTGCACGTCGGCGATGGCACCGCATGTACGACACACCACGTGGTGATGATTGTCGCCAACTCGATCTTCGTATCGGGCTACCGAGCCGATCGGCTGAATTCGGCGCACGATGCCCCGCTCTACGAAGGCTCCGAGCGTGTTGTACACCGACTGACGTGAGATTGATCCGATGGTGTCGTGCGCAGCTGCTGCGACCTCGTCGGCGGTGGCGTGTGGCGCCAGATGAACGGCACGCAACACCGCGATTCGCTGCGCAGTGACGGGCATGCCATGGGCACGCAGTGTGGCCGTGGGGTTGAACTGCATGTCGGGCAGACTAGCACGACTTTTGGACTTACTCTAAACTTTTACTGAGTCAGGACAAATGTCACTCCCGTTCGTGCGGCGCGCCGATTGCGTGCAGCGTC
>JAFMFM010000005.1 GCA_017856115.1 Actinomycetota bacterium
GTGTCGTCACCGGCGGTCATGATTCGCGCACCGGCGTCTTGCGAAACGAAGCGATGATCATCAGCATCGCACCGACGGAGATCGCCGAGTCCGCAAGGTTGAAGATGGGAAACCACTGCAGATCCACGAAGTCCACCACCGCTCCGCGAAGCCATGCGTCGCCACGTAGGAGCCGATCGACGAGGTTCCCGATCGCACCACCCACGATCATGCCAGCGGCGATGGCAGCAAGCCCCTGCGCGGAGCGACGCAACCACAAAACGATGCCGATGATCACCACGAAACCGAGAGCACCGATGATCGGACCGGCGCCGGTGGCTTGCGAGAACGCCATTCCCTTGTTGAACGCCAGGTTGAACCGCAGCGAGCCGACGATGTCGATGGTGCGATTACCGGACAGTCGGTTGAGGGCCCAGTGCTTGGAGAGTTGGTCGACGACGACGATTGTCGCGACGAGGAGCCAGAGCCGTCGAGTCGCCTTGCGGCTCATCTACTGCCCAGACCGCCGGCACGTTCGGTGACGAGCTCGGTGGCCCAAGGCAACACTTCGAGGCGTTCGCGCGGAATCGGCAGACCCGAATAGGACGAATAGCCGTACTCCCCGATCTGCATTCGCTGGAGGGCGGCATCGATCGCCTCCACCTCGGCGAGCGCCTGATCCGACAGGATGAGGTCGCGTTCACGCTCCACCACCATGGTGTCGCCCTCGCCGCCTTCCTCGCCAAAGTCGACGTCGCCCATCTCCTGATTGGCGACGATTTCCTGGGCCTCCTGTGAGAGCCGCTTTGCTTGGCCCGCCAACTCGACGCGCTTCTCCAACAGCAACGCTCGCTGTGATTTGAGGAAGGCGATATCGAACTCCTTCGTCGGCGTGATGCCATCGATCGGATCCAGCTTGATGATCGGCGGCTTTACCGGCTTGGCCATCGCCTTTTCTTGCTGGGCGCGGATTCGTGCCTCTTCTTCCTCGCGCAGTGCGCGAATTCTGGCGCGCTCGGCTTCGCGGGCTTGGCGCTCGGCTTCCTTGGCCTTGGCAATCTTGTCGCGTTCCCGCTGTTTCTCGCGTCGCTCCTCCTCGATTGCGGCACGCTTGCGTGCCTGCTCGCGTTTGCGCTCCTCGATCGCTACTTGGCGCTCAAGGTCCCGACGTCGTTTTTCGGCGAGTTTCTCTTTTGCAATCCGCTTTCGTTCGGCGAGTTTCTCGCGGGCAACTCGCTTGCGCTCACGCTCGAGTGCGACACGCTTCTGCTTCCGCTCACGCTCGGCGAGCAATCTCGCTTGCTTGCGCTCCTTCTCCTCGGCCTTCTTCCTCAGGGCCGCCTGACGACGCGCCGCCTCGGCCTTTTGCTTGGCCTGTTTGCGGCGCTTTTCTTCCAGCGCTCGCTTGGCCTTGCGGCGCTTTTCTTCCAGCGCCCGCTTGGCCTTGCGACGTTTCTCATCCAATTGCTGCTTGGCCTTGCGACGGCGGAGTTCCTCGAGTTTCTTGCGTTTCATGGCCGCTTGCTTCTGCAATGCGGCCCGCTTGGCAGCGGCTTTCTTCTTCAAGGCCAACTTCCTTGCAGCGGCCTTCTTCCTCAGGGCCAGCTTCTTGGCGGCGGCCTTCTTCTTCGCGACGAGACGTTTCTTTTGCGCTGCCTTGCGCCTGGCGGCTGCATTCATGACCCCGTCAGGGTAGCCGCTCCACCCCCACATGGAGTGGCACGTCGTCGAGCATCGTGGTGGGCGGCGCTTCGGCACCACCGGGAGCCATGAATCGGAGTTCGCGTGCCAGGGTTTCGCTCATCACCATCTGCTCGTGCGCCCGTACTGCCACGGCGAGTTCGTCGGGCACACCCAGCGTGAGCCGGATGCGATCGGACACGTGCAGACCGGCATCGCGCCGTGCCTGCTGCACCAGTCGGATCACGTCGCGTGCCACACCTTCGCGTTGCAAGTCGTCGTCGACCGCCAGGTCGAGCACCACGATGCCCGATCCGTCGGCGAGTGCCGCGCTCGCGCGATCGCCCGAACCGGTGGCGACCAACATGAGCGAGTATTCACCCTCCTGCAGATTCACTCCACCGGCAACGACGTTGCCGTCGGTGATCGACCAGTCCCCTTGCTTCACGGCTCGGATCACCTTCTGCGTGTCGGGCCCCAACCGCGGGCCGAGCGCTGCGGGTGTAACCACCAAGTCGCGCTTTGCATGCTCATCGACGTCGCCGCTCAGAACGACGTCACGCACGTTCACCTCGTCCTTGATGATCTCGACGAAGTCGCCGAGTGCCACGGCGCGGGAACTCGCGACGACCAGCGACGACAATGGTTGCCGTACGCGCAACTGGTGTGCCTTGCGCAAGGACAGCGTGGACGAACACACGTCGCGGGCAAGATCCATCGATGCCACGAGTTCGTCCGCGGCATCGAGACCATCGACGCTCGGCCACGTGGTGAGGTGAACGCTGCGCTCGCCGGTGAGCCCGCGATAGATCTCCTCCGTGGTGAGCGGCAGCAGTGGGGCCGCGACTCGGCACACGATGGTGAGCACGCTGTGCAGGGTGTCGATCGCCGACTGGTCCCCATCCCAGAAACGATCGCGACTGCGACGGATGTACCAGTTGGTGAGCACGTCCACGAATTCGCGCACGGAGACGCAAGCATCGAAGAGATCGTTCCTTTCGAATGCCGCGGTGGCACCCTCCACCAGTCCACGGCACTTCGCCACGATGTACCGATCGAGCACGTTGTTGCTCGACGTATCGAATCGTCCACGGGTTCCGGCCGCATTTGCGTAGAGCGAAAGGAAGTACCACGAGTTCCAAAGCGGCAGAATGTTCTGACGAACGGTGTCGCGCATCCCCGCCTCCGTCACGGAGAAATCGGCCCCGCGCAGGATCGACGAGGACAGCAGATACCAGCGCATCGCATCCGCCCCGTAGGTATCGAACACCTTCATCGGGTCGGGGTAGTTGCGCAGGCTCTTGGACATCTTCTGCCCGTCGTCACCAAGGACGATTCCGTGACTGATGCAGCTCTTGAACGCAGGACGATCGAAGAGCGCCGTGGCAAGTACGTGCAGGGTGTAGAACCATCCGCGAGTCTGACCGATGTACTCGACGATGAAGTCACCTGGATAATGACTCTCGAACCATTCACGGTTCTCGAACGGGTAGTGCACCTGTGCGAACGGCATCGAGCCGCTCTCGAACCAACAATCCAGCACTTCGGGTACTCGACGCATCATGGACTTGCCGCTCGGGTCGTCGGGGTTTGGTCGCACCAGATCATCCACCACCGGGCGGTGTAGTTCCGCGACGCTCACACCGAAGTCGCGCTCCAGTTCGGCAATGCTGCCGTACACGTCGATGCGAGGAAACTCGGGGTTGTCGCTACGCCATACCGGGATCGGCGAACCCCAGAATCGGTTGCGGCTGATCGTCCAGTCACGCGCATTTTCCAGCCACTTCCCGAAACTGCCGTCTCGAATGTGGTCGGGCACCCAGGTGATCTGCCGATTCAACTCCACCATCTTTTCCTTGATCGCAGTGACGTTCACGAACCAGGAACTGACCGCTCGATAGATGAGCGGTGTTCCCGTACGCCAGCAATGCGGATAGGAATGGTCATAGGTCTCGTGGCGCAACACGACTCCGAGATCCTTCAGTTTCTTGATGATCAGCGGATTCGCATCGAACACCTGCTGTCCGGCGAAGTCGGCGACTTCCGCGGTGAATCGTCCTCGTGAATCGACGGGAACCACCAAGTCGATGCCGGCTTCGGCGCAGATGCGCTGGTCGTCCTCGCCGAAGCCCGGGGCGATGTGCACCACGCCCGTGCCGTCCTGTGTGGTGACGAAATCTCCGGGCAGAACTCGGAACGCACCCGTAGCCGTTGCGTCACGGGAACTCCCTGCGCGATCGGCGAAGTACGGCAGCAGCGGTGCATAACGTCGCCCGACGAGTTGATCCCCTCGTAGCGACCCAACGTGGGTCGCACCGGCAAGTTCTCGCTCGTAGGCCTCGCGCCGCTCGACGGCCATCACGTAGCGAATCCCGTTCAGCTCGTAGATGCCGTAGTCCACATCGGGGGCGACGGCGAGCGCGAGGTTCGACGGCAGCGTCCATGGTGTGGTCGTCCATGCCAGGAGTCGCTCGCCCGTCTCGAGTGTGAAGCCGACGGTCAACGCCGGGTCCTGCACCATCTTGTAGGTGTCGTCCATTCGGGTTTCGGAATTGGAGAGGGGCGTTTCCAGCATCCACGAGTACGGCAACACACGGAAACCCTCGTAGATGAGCCCCTTGTCCCACAGCGTTTTGAACGCCCACATGACGCTCTCCATGTATGGCAAGTCGAGCGTCTTGTAGTCGTCGTCGAAGTCCACCCAACGGGCTTGGCGAGTGACGTATCGTCGCCAGTCGTTGGTGTATTGGAGGACCGAGGTTCGACAATGATCGTTGAACTTGGCTATTCCGAAGTCGGTGATGGCTTGTCGACCCGAGATTCCGAGTTGCCGTTCGGCTTCCGCTTCCGCCGGCAGCCCGTGACAGTCCCACCCGAAGCGTCGCTCCACGCGCTTGCCGCTCATCGTGCGGTAACGCGGTACCGCATCCTTCACGAATCCGGTCAGCAAGTGTCCGTAGTGCGGGAGTCCGTTGGCGAATGGCGGACCGTCATAGAACACGAACTCCGCGTCGTCGACACCGGACGTACCCGCAACCGTGCGTGGATGCTGCTCCACCGACGCAACGAAGGTTCGATCGGCTTCCCAAAAGGCAAGAATGCGCTCCTCCACCTCGGGGAGGTTCGGCTGTGCCGCAACGGGCGGGTAGGAGCCAGCCATCAGACGGCGACGCTCACAGCCCCGCGGAGGCCAGCATTCGCTGTACGAATCCGAGGGCGAACACCACCACGATCGGGGAGATATCGAGCGGTCCGATGGTGGGAATGATCCGACGGGCAGGACCCAGCACCGGCTCGGTGATTTGGTACAGCACGCGATTCACCGACGACAACGCACCACCACTCGAGTTGGGGAACCAACTGAGGATGATTCGCACGAAGATGACGAAGGTGTACAGGGAGATGAGCTGGGAAATCATGGGTGGGGTCCTCCTCCATTCAACACGGCGATGCGGTGTCGTGCTCGTCGATCAATCGCGGGGAATTCGCACACCATTGGGAGTGATGCGAAACACACCGCGCGAGATGCGCTCGAGCGAACCGTTGAGTCCGAACGCCAAGCCGGATACGAAGTCGATGATTCGACGGCCCTCCTCGGGATCGGTGGCGATCATGTTCATGATGACGGGCTGGCCGCTCTTGAAGCGCTCGGCGATCTCCTTGCAATGGCCGTAGCTGGTCGGCTTGAGCGTTACGGGTTCGACCGTTGCGGAATCCAGTGGCTTCACGTTCTTCTGCGGCTGGCCGACCGGACCCCGCACGGTGACACCGGAGTCGTCGCGTGCTCGCGTGCGACGAACCGGAGGAGCAACGTCTTCGTAGTCCTCTTCGATGTCTTCGTCGTCGTACTCCTCGTCGACCATTTCTGCACGCCCGCGTACTGGTCGACGCGCTCGCACCGATTGATCGCTGTCGTCATAGACCTCGTCGGCACCGAGTCCCAGATACTCCATGGCCCGACGGAACATTGACATATCGCTCAGATTACCTCAGGGCTACCGGTGGCTGACGGACGCTCTCCGAAGAGAGCCGACCCCACCCTCACCATGGTGGAACCTTCCTCGAGGGCGATCTCCACATCGCCCGACATCCCCATCGAGCAACCGATCACGCCGACGGCATCGGCCAACCGACGGACCATCGCGAATGCATCTCGAGTTCGTCGAGGATTCCCGTCCGTGGGTCCAACGGTCATGAGTCCATCCACGATGAGTCCTGCCCGCCGGGCCCGCTCGACCAATCCGGACGCATGTTCGGGCTCACAACCACCCTTGTCGGCTTCCGATGTGGCATTGACCTGTATGTAGACGTGTGCTCCGGGACTGCGCTTGGCGAGCTCGTCCACGATGGACTCGCGATCGACGCTCTGCCACACGGTGACCACCCCGACCAACGAACGCACCTTGTTGGACTGCAATCGTCCGATGAAGTGGACCGGCGGATGGTCCGTTCCCACCGCGGCAATCTTGGCGGTCACCTCCTGGGCATAGTTCTCCCCGATTGCGTCGCATCCAAGTCGGTGGGCCAACGCGACGACGTCGGCTCCGAATCCCTTCGTCACCGCGCAGATCGTGACCGGGCCACGCGTGGCCCCGGCGTTCACGACACGACGAAGCTCCGCCAGTCGGTCTGCAACCGCCGACTCGTCCAACGAACTGTGGTTACTTCAGAAAATCGGGCACGTCGAGATCGTCATCGTCGCCGTCGTCGGTTCCGAAGATTTCGCGTAGGCGCGAACTGCCCTTACCGGCTTCTGGACGCGCATCCCCCCGCGTCGACGTGGCGTCGACTCGATTTCCGATTCGACCGGCGCCGGCGTCCCAACGTTCGAAGCCGGAGGCGATGACCGTGACGCGAACCTCGTCGCCCAGGTCGTCGTCGATCACGGTTCCGAGGATGATGTTGGCGTCCTGGTGGGCCACGCGTTGCACCGTCTCTGCAGCCTCGTTCAGTTCGAAAAGGCTCATGTCCGACGGACCAGCGACGTTCAGCAGAATTCCGCGTGCACCTTCGATGGCCGCCTCGAGCATCGGCGACGTGATTGCCGCGATCGCCGCGTTCGCTGCTCGCTTGTCGCCGCTGGCGACACCGATACCCATCAACGACGATCCCGCGTTCGCGAGGATGGTTTTCACGTCGGCAAAGTCGGTGTTGATGAGACCCGGTGTGGTGATGATGCCGGTGATTCCCGAAACACCCTGCATGAGTACTTCGTCGGCCTTCTTGAATGCATCCAGCAGCGTGGTCTTGTCGGTGGCGATCGACAGCAGCTTCTCGTTCGGAATCACGATCAGCGTGTCCACTTTCTCCTTCAACTTGGCGATTCCCTGGTCGGCCTGCACCGAACGGCGACGCCCTTCGAAACTGAATGGTCGCGTCACGATGCCGATCGTGAGTGCTCCTTCGGCCTTGGCGATTTCGGCCACCACCGGAGCGGCTCCGGTACCGGTGCCGCCGCCTTCACCGGCCGTGATGAACACCATGTCGGCACCGGCGAGATGTTCTTGAATCTCGTCGCGGTGGGCTTCGGCGGCTTCGCGACCGATTTCCGGGTCGCTCCCTGCGCCGAGACCTCGAGTGAGTTCCCGACCGATATCGATCTTGTAACTCGCGTCGCTCATGATGAGCGCTTGCGCATCGGTGTTGATGGCGACGAAATCGACTCCTCGCAGTCCGGCATCGATCATTCGATTGACGGCATTCACTCCTCCGCCGCCGATACCCACGACCTTGATGACCGCGATCGGCGTGTTTTGCGAGTTGCTCGGCATGTTGTGTCTCACCCCCAAGTTGAGCATGAGGCTCAACCTCTACCGAAGGCACACTAGTCGTTTTTCACCACTGGCTGTCCAGCCGATACATCGATGCCGGTGATGAAGTCGACGTTCTGCTGACTGAGCACGGTCAGCACGCTGATGAGCTTGTTCCGGATGTCCGTCGGGGCTCCGAGGGTCACCTCGGTGCCGGATTTCAGCGTGAACCCGAGCGACTCGGGTCCACTCACCGTGACGTGCTTGACCCGCGGTGCGAGTGATTCTGGCAGCGAAACCGCCAGTTGTGCGGCCGCCTGATACACCAACGAAGGCACGGTTCCCGGGGGCAAATTCGGCCCCACACCCTCGATCTTCATGAACTGAGTTGGCTGCCCGTCCAACACCGCCAGAACGCGACCTTCGAAGTCGAGTACGCGGGCCCGATTGTCCACACCAACGAACCAGGCGACCGCGACTCGCTCGTCGACCTCGATCGTGACACGGTTCGGCAGGTACCACGACAATCGCGCTCGAGCCACCCACGGGTCGCCCTCGAGTCGCCGTTGCGCGCCGTCCAAGTCGGCGGTGAACACGCTCGCCCCACGCAATGAGTCGGTCACGCTCTCCAACAACGTCGGATCGGCGTACGTCACGCCGGTTACCTCGATTCGACGGACGCCGAACAGTGGCGAGGCGAGCACCACCAGCGTAAGCGCGAAGACGCCGATGAGCATGCCAAAACCGGCGAGTGGCGAGATGCGTCGGGGTACGAGCCGCCTCCACCATCCACGTCGGCCGATTCGTTCGTCGACGATGACATCCGCCAGCGTCGTGGCACCCAGCGATGCGGATGGATCGGCATACGGGCTGGTCGGATCCAGGGTCAGTGACGCCGACCCTTCGGTGCGCTCATGTGGCAACAGATGATCGGAGTCGTCGATCACCACCGGAACCCCGGCTGCAGCATCCTGGGCGGTGCGCAACTGTGCGGCCGTGGAGATATCGACCACCTCGGCGACGGGTGTGTCGGCACCCGCGTGGTCGTCTTGCAATCCGCGCGACGACCCGTCGCTCGGTGTGGCGTCCGATCGGGACGCCGCACCCGGCGCGCCGAAGAGTTCCTCCAATTCGGCCACGGCCTCCGGTGGGAGTGGTGGCGCAATCGTGACCGCACCGAGCGTGTCGTCGGGTGCGAGTGGGCCGAACTTGTCATCCAACTTGGTCGGCGTGCGGGCGGATACGTCGGTGGCGTCGTACTCCCCTCCTACTTGTGCTCCTGCATCACGTGCGACATCCGGATCGAATCCGACGAGTCGAACTTCGCTGTGCAGGTCGATTCCCAATTCGTCGTAAACGCGTGAACGCACGTGCGCCATGAGCTCGGCAACGTCGTGCGCACTCCCGTCGGGATCGCACTGGATGAAGTTCGCGTGCTTCTCCGACACCTCGGCGCTACCGATACGCAGTCCACGCAACCCCAGGCGATCGATGATGGCACCCGCCGATCCACCGTCGGGTTCCGGATTCACGAACACCGAACCAGCGTTGTGTCCACCGGGCTGCCGCTCACGTCGCCAGCGCACGATCTCGGAGATCTCCTTCTCGCTGGCCGTCTGATCCCCCCAACTCAATGCGAACGATGCCGAGAGCACCACGTGATGCGCACGCACGTCGCTGCCGCGGAATCGCAGGCCGAGATCATCGGCCTTCACGTTTGCCACGATGCCTTTTGCCAAGTGGAACACCTTCACGCTCTCCACACTGGACGCGATATCGGAGCCATGACCACCGGCGTTCATTCGCACGGCACCGCCCACCGAACCGGGTACCCCGACTCCCCACTCGAATCCCGTCAAGCCCCGAGCCGCACTCTGGCGGGCAAGAACGGGAAGTGCCACCGCTCCCCCTGCCACCACTCGCGGGACTGCCGGTCGCTCCGGCCACGTGATGTCCTCGGCGAATTCCCCGAGCATCACGACGAGGCCATCGAAACCCTCGTCGGCGATCAGCAGGTTGCTTCCTCGTCCGATGACGAGCAGTGGCACTCTTTGCTCGCGCAGGGCATTGCTGACAGCGTGCAAATCGTCGATCGAACGCGCCTTCAAGAACAAGCGGGCCGGTCCACCCACCTTGTACGTGGTGAACTGGGCCAACGAAACGTCCCGCCGAACCCGCGGCCCGAGCAGGATGCCGAGCCGATCGAGCGCCCGCCGCTGGCGGGCCACGACGTCCGTGTCGTCAGTTGGCACGTGTCAAGTCTCGCCGACGGGCCACCACCTCGTCGGGGAATGTTTCGATGTCGCCGCAGCCCATGGAGATGCAGAGGTCACCATCGCGAACTTCCTTGGCGACGAAATCCACCAAGTCGGCACGTTGGGCACACCATTCCACGCGCCGCGTCGGATGGGCGGCACGAACGGCGTCGACCACCAACTCCCCCGTGACGCCGTCGATTCGTTCGGTCCCCGATGCATACACGTCCGTGATGAAGACGACATCGGCATCGACGAATGCATCGCGGTACGTGTCCGACATCACCGCCATGCGGTTGAACCGGTTCGGCTGGAACACCGCCACGACACGCTTCCATCCGGAACGGTCCGCTCGCACACCCGCGAGCACGGCCGCGATCTCCGCGGGCAGGTGGGCATAGTCATCGACGAAGGTCGCCCCGCCATGTGTGGCGCGAGTCTCGAAACGTCGCCTCACGCCTGCGAAATCACCGAATGCAGCGGCCGCCACCTCCGGTACCACACCGAACTCGCCCGCCATCGTGATCGCTGCCAGACAATTGCGAACGTTGTGCACACCACGAAGCGGAATCGACACGTTCGCCCGACCCCACGGCGAGTGCACCACGAACGTGGTGGCGCCGTCGGCAAAGTGCAGATCGGTCGCGGTGACGTCGAGTGCACCGCCATCGGCCGCTTTCACTCCGTAGGTGCGCGCCGCGTGCATGCGGGCGAGGCGCAGTGCATGCGGATCGTCCCCACATACGACCTTGGCACCGGGAATCGCCCCGAGGTACCGGTCGAACGAGTCCATGATGCCCTCGAAGGAGCCGTGCTCATCGAGGTGGTCGACGTCCACGTTGGTGAGGATGCCGGCCTGAGGTGCTATCGCCAGATGACTGGAATCGCTCTCGTCGGCTTCAACGACGAACGTGTCCCGTCCCCAGTGTGCGCTCTGGTCCAACTGGGGAACGTCGGCCCCGATCAGGTATCCGGGGTCCATTCCCGCCCGACGCAGTGCCAACGTAAGCAACGTGGTGGTGGTGGTCTTTCCGTGCGTGCCGGCAACGGCGATCGTCGGTCGCTGACGAACAATCCATGCGAGCATCATGGCTCGCGTCCACACCGGAACGTTCGAGTCGGTCGCCGCACGCAACTCCACGTTTCCACTTCGGACGGCGGCGGAATGCGTCACGACGTCGCAGCCGAGTATCGACGCCGGGTCGTGCGGAACGTTGACAGGAATGCCGCGGGCACGTAATCGCTCCAACACCGGCGACTCGCGAACGTCGCTCCCCGACACCACCACACCCATCTCGGCAAGGATGATGGCGATGGCGCTCGTACCCGGGCCGCCGACACCCACGATGTGGATTCGACCCGGAGGCGTCATTGCGCAACCGATTCGATGAGCGAGCCAATTGCCGCGGACCGATTCAACTCGCCCAATGCACGTGACGCCGCCCGCAGCCGTTCGCGCTGGGCATCATCATCGATGACGGCCAGCAATCGGCGGTCGAACTGCAACTCGAGGTCCGTCTCCTCGAGGACGAGTGCCGCTTCGTTCGCACCCAGCCAGTGCGCATTGAGACGTTGGTGGTCGTCGGCTGCCTGAGCCCATGGAATGATCAGCGCGGCGCAGCCGACCGTCACCAGTTCGGCGATCGTGCTCGCGCCGGCGCGGCACACCACGACGTCGGCAATCTGCCACACGTCGGCCATCACATCATGACGTGCGCGGCGGACGTAATGCAGGCCGGCACCGGCGGAAGACGGGGATGACTCGCTCATGTAGCGCTCACCCACAAGATGCAGCACCGCAAGGTCCGTTCGCGCGGAGTGCTTCTGCACGAACCGCTCGATGGCGTCGTTGATGACGCGCGACCCGAGCGAACCGCCCATGACCACCACGATTCGTCGGGCTGGATCGATCCCGAAGATGGATGCGGCCCGCGCGCGTTCGGAGGCTGTTCCATCGGCGTCGCGCGCGACTTGGCGCACGTCGCTTCGTACGGGTGCGCCAGTGTGCACCGCCCCGGGAAGCGTCGAACCCGCGAACGCTGCCGCTACTGCGGCCGCCTTGCGGGCTTGACGACGCGTGGCCAGTCCGGGATGCCGGTCGTAACTCACCACGACGACAGGTATTCGCAGCGCACCCGCGGCACGCACGGCAGGTTCGCTCGCGAAGCCACCGACACTCACCACCACTCGAGGTTGCCAACGTCGAAGTTGCCTCGTGGCCCGCGCCGTTGCCACGACCATCTTGGGAACGGCAAGCATCGTGCGCAACACCGCGCCCGGTCTCAGGCTCCGCTGTAGACCGTCGACGTTGAGCAGGAGACGTGGATGTTCGGTTCCGGCCAACAGTTGGGCATCGCTGGAGCGCTGGGACGCCACGAATGCAATGGACCGCGGCGCCCGACCGCCGCCGACCAGCTGCTCGGCAATCGCCAGTGCGGGAACGATGTGGCCCGCGGTTCCGCCGCCGGCGATGACGGCAAAGACTCTGGGCGACGAAGGGATGTTCGCTGTCGTCACGAGACTGCGTCGAACGCTACCGCTGTGCCGTGGTCGCGCCGGGCGGTCACGAAACCTTTCGCGCAACGTTCAGCAGCAACCCGGCAGCACCCAATGTGATGAGGAGCGAACTTCCTCCGTAGGAGATCAGTGGCAGCGTCAAGCCGGTGACCGGAATGACACCGACCACACCGCCGATGTTGATGAGCGCCTGCACGGCGAACCACACCGTGATTCCCGCGGCCAGGAGCGCTCCGGAATAGTCAGGTGCGCGCATCGCCACGACGAAGCCGAAGAGCGTGAGCAGGAAGAATCCCCCGATCACGAGGGTGGATCCGAACAGACCGAACTCCTCAGCAATCACGGTGAAGATGAAGTCACTGTGGGCAAGCGGCACGTATCCCCACTTGCTGGTGCCCGCACCGGGCCCGACACCCAGCACGCCGCCGTTGGAGATACTGATGATCGACTGCCACACCTGGTAACTGGTGTGCTCGCGGTTTCCTTCGATGTCGAGGAAGGCCGTCCAGCGACTCAGGCGAGACGCCGAGGTGAGGACGTATCCGAGACCCAGCAATGCAGCACCGACTGCGGTCACCCCGATCCACCGCACCGGGCAACCGGCCATGTACAACACCGTGAAGGCGATTCCCGACAGGACGATGGCCGCTCCAAGATCGCTCTGTGCCATCGCGATTCCGGCCGCCACCAGCCACGCAAACACCGCCGGACGGAACGTGCGCTTGAAATCGGTGAGTTCGCGTTGGCGACGACCCAGGTTGTTCGTGAGGTAGATGATGAGCGCAAACTTGAGCAACTCGGAGGGTTGGAAGCCGATCGGCCCCATCTCCACCCATGCCCGCGCTCCGTTCACGGTGATGCCGAGCGGACTGAAGGGCAGCATGTTCAATCCGATGACGAATGTGAGCATCGGCTTGTTGAGCCGCTGCCACGCGCGGTACGGCATTCGATAGGTGCCCAAGGCCACGATCACTCCGAAGAACGCCCACATCAATTGTCTGAGGAACATGGTGAACGCCGAGCCGCCATTGTTGACGGACTTGATCGACGACGCGGAGAGCACCATGACGAGACCGAGGGCCACCATCACGGTGACGATGAGGAGGATTCCGTAGAAGAGTTTTCCCGGCTGGGTTTCGGTACCGACGTTCCCGCTCAAGCGCCGCCCGGCGAGTACCGCTCGCCGACGCTCGCGTAATGATGGGATCGAGATGGAACCCGATGGGTCTGCACTTACCGTCGTCATGTTGCCTTCTCCTTCGTGAGATCTTGGACGCATCGCGCGAAGTCGTCGCCGCGCTCGCCGTAATTGGAGTACCAGTCGTAACTCGTGCACCCCGGCGACAACAGGACCACGTCGCCCGGTTCTGCGCTCCGTTGTGCCGCTCGCACCGCCTCCTCCATGCTCGATGCGCGGACGACCGTGCACACGCCCGCGAACGCCTCGGCGACGAGATCCGCCGAGTGGCCGGTAGCCACCACCGCACGCATGCGCTGTGGCTGACTGGCCATGGATGACAGGTCGAGACCCTTGTTCTTGCCTCCGGCGATGAGCACGATTCGGTCGAACGACGTCAGAGCGGCCTGTGCGGCGTGTGGGCTGGTGGCCTTGCTGTCGTTGTAGTACGACACGCCGTCGATCTCGGCGACGAACTGAATGCGATGCGGCGCATGCTGGTAACGCGCCAACGCATTCGCGACACCTTCCACCGTGCCGAGCCCCGACTCCAGCACCAGCGCACTCGCCGCCAGTGCGTTCGTCAGATCGTGCGGCAATGCGCGACCGAGTTGACCCACGTCGACGATGCGACCCTGCGGCCCGACGAGTGCGTCGTTTTCCACTCGGTAATCGGCGTTCTTCAGTCCGAATGTGACCACTCTCGCTGCAGTGTTGCGTGCGCTTGCCACGATGCCCTGATCGCGAATCGGCGCAACCGCGACGTCACTGCTGCGCGCCGCACACCAGATTCGCTCCTTGGCTCGCCGATACGACTCGAGATCGCGATGCCAATCGAGGTGGTCGGGGGCCAGGTTGAGCCACGTTGCGGCCTCGGCTCGGAAGTCGCGTGTGTAATGGAGACGGAAACTGGAGCACTCGACGGCATAGGCATCGTGTGCTTCGTCGAGTGCCTCGACCCAGGGAGTTTCCGTGTTGCCCACCGCGGCGGCCCGCCGACCGGATGCCGACAACATCGCTGCCGCCATCAACGTCGTGGTGGTCTTGCCGTCGGTTCCGGTGATCGCAACGATCGGGCGGGGTGCAGCGCCGGCTCGTTCGTGACGATATGCAAGTTCGATCTCCGAAACGAGTTCCACCTTGGCTCGTAACGCACTCGCGATGATCGGATGCGACTCGGGAATTCCCGGGCTCGGTGCAACTTGTACGAACTCCCCCATCCGCCGTGCGCAGGCCATGGCCGCATCGGGACCTTGGTGCAGCTCCGCACCGATCGACGACGCAAACGACTGGTGCTCCTCGGATACGCGATCGTCGGCGACGACGAGTGGCTCGCCCTGCGCCGCGAGGAATCGCGCGGTGCTCCTACCGGCGACGGCAAGTCCGTAGACGAGCGTGGTCACAATGTGCTCTCCTTCACAACACCGCGTCGCCGATGAGTCGAATTTCGTTCGTGAAATCGGCGATGAAGAGGGCGACACCGGCGGCAACGCACAACGCGGCGAGCAACCAGAAGCGAATGATCACCGTCGTCTCGGGCCACCCCGACAGTTCGAAGTGGTGGTGGATTGGGGACATCTTGAAGAGGCGCTTCTTGCGTCCGCTGGCCTTGAACACGCCCATCTGAACGGCGACGGAGCCCGCCTCCATCACGTTGATTCCGCAGATGATCGGTAACAAGAAGTGCGTGTTCGTCGTGACCGCAAGCAAACCAAGAGCCGCACCGATTCCGAGAGCACCGACATCGCCCATGATGATTCGGGCGGGGGCCGCGTTCCACCAGAGGAATCCGCCGCACGCCCCGGCCATCGCGGCCGCGAGAACCGCCAGATCCAGCGGATTCACCATCGACGAGTAGATGTCGGAATTTCGGAATGCGAAGTAGGCGATGAGCCCGAACGCCCCGAAACCGAACATCGCAGATCCGGCCGCCAGACCATCGAGACCGTCGGTCACGTTCACCGCATTGGTCGTGGCCCACACCATGAGTGCCGTCCAGATGACCCAGACGGGCGTGCTCACGTCCCAACCTGGCACCTCCGCGCGGGTGAAGGAGATGGTTTCGCTGACGCCCGTTTGCGTGGCGATCAACCACATCAGCACTACGACGATGCCGAAGGTGATCCAGCCCTTTTTCTTCCAGAAGATTCCCCGGTTGTGTTGGCGTCGGACCTTCAGGTAGTCGTCGAGAAAGCCAATCGCCGCAAGGATGACGATGGCGAGCCACATGAACAACGCCTGGTCGGAAAAGACCAAGCCTTCACGAGCGTGTGGAATGAGCCATCCGACGAATGCCGCGAGCAGAATTGCGATGCCGCCCATGGTTGGTGTGCCCTGCTTGTGCATGTGGTGGGTCGGTCCGCGATCCTCCGCGCCGAGGATGGGTTGGCCCTTGCCCAAACGGGAGAAGAACCACATCAGCGCCCGAGTGAACGTGATGGACAGGACGATGGCGATGGCACCTGCCATGAGGATCGCGATCACTGTCCTGCCCCCAGAATCTGGCGCGCAACGTCGGCGTCGCCGAACGGAACTTCGACACCGGCGATGGTTTGCGTCGCCTCATGACCGCGGCCGGCAATGACGACTACGTCTCCCGCTCCTGCCGTCGAACACGCGATCTCGATTGCTCGTCGACGATCGATCTCGACCACCAACCGACCATGGTGCGAATCCGGGATTCCCGTCACGATCGCCGCGACGATGGCCTCCGGCGACTCGTTGCGGGGGTTGTCGCTCGTCACGATGATCCGGTCGGCCACACAAGCGGCCGCACCCATCTCCGCACGCTTGCTCGGATCCCGATCGCCGCCGCACCCGAACACCACGGTGACCTTCGCCCCCGCCTCGGCGTCGAGTAGATCGCGTGCCGAATTGAGGACGTTGCGCAATGCCTCGGGCGTGTGCGCGTAGTCCACCACCACGGCGAAGTTGCCGTCGTGTGGCACCACCTCGAATCGTCCGGGGATTTGTTGCATGGTGGCCAGCCCGGCAGCGATGTGCTCCGGGGGGATTCCAAGTTCAGCCGCCGTGGTCGCCGCGGCCAGGGCATTGAGCACGTTGAAGTCTCCCCCGACCGTGCAGTGGATTCGCGTACCCCTCCAGGAGAAACTGCTTCCACCAACCACCCGAATGACATCGTCGGCATCGTCGCTGCCGAACGGGGTCACCGGCACGTCCGTTTGTTCGGCGATCTTGCGGCCGTAGACATCGTCGCGATTGATGATCGCCCGCGAGGTGTAGTCGAGCGTGAAGAGGCTCGCTTTTGCGGCGAAGTACGCGTCATGGGTGCGGTGGAAATCGAGGTGATCGTGCCCGAGGTTGGTGAAGATCGTGGCCGCAAAGTGCATGCCGGCAACTCGCTGAAGAGCCAGAGCGTGGGACGACACTTCCATCACCACGGTGTGCGTCCCGGCGTCACGTTCGATGGCGAGGGTGCGCTGAAGTTCGGGGGCTTCGGGCGTGGTTCGCGCGCCGCTCAGGGTTCCAAGCACGGTAGTGCGCCGACCCGCATGCTCGAGGATCGCACCCAACATGTGGGAGGTGGTGGTCTTGCCGTTGGTGCCCGTCACACCGACTACTTCCACGCTGCTACTCGGATGATCGTGGAATGCTGCAGCCAGGTGTCCCACGGCCGCACGAGTGTCAGTCGCGATGATCTGCGGGACCTCCAACTCGGGCAGGGAGTGATCCACCAAGAGCGCCACCGCCCCCGACTGCACTGCTTCGCGAGCAAAGTCGTGGCCGTCGAAACGTTCGCCGCGCACGCAACAAAACATCGACCCCGCACGAACGCTGCGACTGTCGTTCGTGACGTCGGAAACGATGACCCCAGCATCACCCTCGACACGCATTGACGGAATCGAGCCCGGTGCGATGGGCCGACCCCGCCCGGGCCTCCCCACCCGTGCGAGCACTCCGCCGAGCGTCTGCATCGCCTTAGTGCCCCGGTCCGAGTTCGGCTGGTCGCGACCCGACGCATCCGGTGTCACCGGGTTCCGGCCGCAGACTCAGCTCGTTGACGATGACCTGACCGATGCGCGCGAACACCGGTGCCGCCGCGGTACCACCGAAGCGGTCACGTGAGCTCGGATCCGGTTCGTCAATGGAGACCAGGACGGTGAACTGGGGCTTGTTCGCCGGCAGGAATCCGACGAAGGACGCAAAATACGCGCGTGAGCCGTCGTCCTTCAGATACGTGCCGTTGTCCTGGCGAATGTAGCCGGTACCCGTCTTGCCGGCCACCGAAAGACCGGGCATCTTGGCGAGTTGTGCCGTTCCGTAACAGACCACGTCGGTCATGAGTGAACGCATGGTTGCGGCGGTTGCACTCGAAATGACGCGCCGTGTCGGCGCATCGGGTGTAGGAGTGCTCACGCCGGCGTCGTTCACGGTTGCTGTCACCAGTTTTGGCCCGATGTACACGCCATCATTCGCGACCACGTTCACCGCCGACACCAACTGAACGGCGGTGGATGCATACCCGTATCCGTACGAGAACGTGAATTTCTCCGTACCCTCCCAGTTTCGCGCCAACTTGAGCAAGCCCTTCGACTCGCCCGGAAACTGCAGCGACGTCTTGTCGCCGAATCCGAATGCCGCCAGCCATTGTCGGTTGCGCTCGGTGCTCAGCGTCTGCGAAATCTGGATCGTTCCCAGGTTGGATGAGTCGACCAGGATCTTGCGCACGCTCATCGGCTCGGTCTTGTGCGGGTAGGCGTCCTTGATCTCCTGTTCCCACTGGGTGCCCTGGTTGAACACCTGCTTGCCGGGCACCACGAAACTGGATTGTGGAGTGACCTTTCCTTCCTCGATCGCGGCGGCGACGCTGAAGACCTTTGCCACCGATCCCGGCTCGTGGGCTTCCACTGCGGCGAAGTTCCCCGAGCTGTGGCCGTAGGTTCCGTCCTCGTTGCGACGCACGTTCGACATCGCGTAGATCTCCCCGGTTTGCGTGTGCATCACGATCGCCGTACCACTACGCGCGAGCACCCGTTCCACTTGCTGTTGCAGGATTCCGTCGACCTGGAATTGCAGCGCGCGGTGAATGGTGGTGACGAGATCCCCGCCGTCCACCGGCGAGACGTACGTGGAGTCCGCCGATGCGATGCTCTGTCCGCGGCTGTTTACTTGCCGCTCGGTCCTTCCGTTCACGCCAGTGAGTACGTCGTCATACTGCAGCTCGATTCCGCCGATACCGACTCCGTCGAGGTCGGTTCTTCCGACGATCGGTCGCAGGCTCTCGGTGGTCAGCGTGCGGCCACTCTCCCGATACGAAGACACCCCAGGAAGTTTCAGATCGGTCACCGCCTTCGCAATCGCGGTGTCGACCTGTCTGATGACGTAGGTGAAGCTGGACTTCTTGTTCTGCAGGCGGGACGCCAGATTGCTTTCGCTCTCGGGCGAAAGTTGCAGCACCATCGCCAAGGCGCGCGCAGTGGTGATCGGGTCGGTGACCTCCCTGGGATCGGCAAAAATCGTGCGCGTCGGAATCGGAATCGCCAACTCCGCCCCGTCACGGTCGTAGATGCTCCCGCGCTCGGCGAGAACGACGTCGGACCGGACACGTTGATTGACGCTGTGCTCCCGATTTTCGGACGCCTTGACGGTTTGAAGCACGAACACCCGCAGGTACACCAAGGAGAGCACCAGAAAGATCACCATGAACATCGTCGATATGCGCTTGCGCATGTCGCCGGCATGGATGTTGTCGGTCATCTTCGTTACGCCGTACGCGGAGATTGCTCCGAAGAAGTCGCTCGACGTCATGGAACGCGGTCGACGAATCGGTGACGTGTCGTTCATGGCGTACCCACCACCTCGAGCCGTTGCGCTTGCGCCAACGCACCGTTCGTCGCCACCCCGGCCGGCGGGTCGGCAAAGAGCGGATTCATGCGCGCAGTGCTCGCCATGACCTCTGCCACGACATCGGCCGGAACTTCGACGAACTTGGTGCTGAGTCCCTGGTACATGCCCATCATCGTCGCTTCCTCCCGCAATCTGCCCGGAGAAAGCAGTTCAGCGCGCTCCTGGCGCAGATTGTCGTAGTGCGATTCGGCAAGTCGGAGATCGGTCGTGAGGGCGTCGAGCCGCAACTGCTGTTCCGCGATCGTCGCCTGAAACACGATCACCCCGATCGTGAACGTGGCGAGTCCAAACACCACCAACGACGCGCGCGAAACGCCGCTGCGACGACGAACCGGCTGCGGCACCACTCGCAGATGGGCACCCGATTCCCGGTGATGGGTGGGTACTGCCACGGGGATTGCATCGTCGTAGTCGGGAATTCGCTCGGCTGAGCCATCGAATCGGGACGAATTGCGCCTCGCCGACGCGGCAACCGAGCTTCGCGCCTGACGGCGTGCTCGCGCACGGGCAGTTGCCGATGATGTCATGGCGTCGACCCGCGATCCCCGACGAACGTCATAGAGGCATCTCGCAGCGTTCCATCGCGCGCAGTCGCGCCGAGGAGGCACGCGGGTTTCGCTGCTGCTCCGCGGTGCTCGGATGTTTCGCCACCCGGACCTTGCGCCACGCACGGGGGGCCGTGCGCGACGGGTGGGCGAACGGGGTGGCGATATTCGGGCGTGACGAGTCCACTTCTGCCTCACGCATGACGTTCTTTACGATGCGGTCCTCACCACTGTGGTACGACAACACTGCGATTCGTCCTCGTGGTTCGATCATCGCCATGACGTCGCGCAACGACGTCGACAGGATGTCCAACTCGGCGTTGACTTCGATCCGAATGGCCTGGAACGTGCGTTTGGCCGGGTGACCACCGCTTCGACGCGTCGCCGCGGGAATCGCCGCGGTAACCACGGCGGCCAACTGCATGGTCGAGGAGATGGGTCGGGCCGCAACGATGGCCGCGGCGATGCGTTTCGCGAAGCGTTCGTCGGCGTTTCGCTGTAGAAGTTCCGCGATTGTGTCGGCGTCGTATTCGTTCACCACGTGCCAGGCCGAGAGGGTTTCGCTGCGGTCCATTCGCATGTCGAGGGGTGCGTCGGTCCGGTAGGAGAACCCACGATCCGCAGTGTCGAGTTGGGGCGAAGAGACTCCGAGATCGAACAGCGCGCCTGACAGCCGCGTGATGCCGAGCCGCCCGAGCACGTCGGCGGCACGGTCGAATCTGGCGTGCACCGCGGTGAAACGCCGCGCGTCGGCGTCGCCGAGCGAGTTCTTCACTTCGATTGCGTGCTCAATGGCCATCATGTCTCGATCGATCCCCACTACATGCAGACCTGCGTGTCGCCTGAGTATCGCCGTTGCGTGTCCCGCCATCCCGAGCGTTGCATCGAGCAACACTCCGTTGGGGACTATCGCGAACAGTTCGACGATCTCTGCGATCATCACTGGTTCGTGGATCTCGCTCATCAGCAGTCCCCCGGCCAACATTTGTCTCCGGGATTTCTCCCCGGATGACGAAGACGGAAGCGGGCGGAGTTGGGGCTGTCCATCTTTGCTGACCGGGAGACTGCTGATGAGCGAAACCTCAACGTGACCAGTGGTCGCGTCGAAGTGTGCCTCGGTTCTCCCTTCTGTTTTCGTGGTTGAACGTCATGTTCTCGTGAGTGAACGTCATGAGGCACCGCCGGCCATCTGCTCGGCGCCCGCTTCACTGATTCGTTGGTGACGCGACGGATCCCAGATTTCGCAGCGATCGAACGACCCGCTGATCACCACGCGTGAGTCCAGCGTGAGCCCGGCGTACGAGCGCAACTTTTCGTCGATGTTGATTCGACCCTGGGCGTCGACCGCAACCTCCACTGCGCTTGCGGCCAGGGCGCGCTGTTGGACGCGATCCATCTCGCCGCGACGAACCTTCTCGATGACGTCCTTGGCGACGTCCTCGAATGCCTCGGCAGTGAGAATGTCGACGCACTTGTCGGCGCCCATCTGCAGGTAACAACGCGGTTCGAGGCGCGGACGAAATGCGGCGGGAAGTGCAATACGACCCTTTGGATCGAGTTGTCGTTCGTGTACTCCGACGAACATCTTCCGCTGACTTCCTTCCCATCCGACTGCTCGGATCCCGTGATGGGTGACCCCATCGCCCCGAACGCTATCCCCCACTTCCCCCCACTGTCAACCATTCCACCCCACCTCCCCCGTGGAGCCCCCACGATGACCCCCGACCGACCAGCTCGGACACGTGCCGACGGCTGCCATCAGCCCCGGCTCGTCCCGGCGGTTGCCATCGGTATCGTCTCGGGGTGCAGATGCACCCGCACTCTCTGCTGCCGCGTCACTCCGACGCCGTGGCGGGTGCGTCCCTCGAACGCGAGACCCTGCGCCGAGTGTGGCACTTCGCCCGGCCGTACCGCATGACGATCGGGATCTTTCTCGGGGCCATCTTGCTGTCGGCCCTCGTTGCCATCGTTCCGCCGTTCGTGTTTCGCGCGATTCTCGACACCGCAATCCCTGCCAACGACCGGGCCATGGTGTGGTGGCTGGCACTCGTAGCGGTGCTGGCCGCCCTCACCGAAGCGGCGTTGGCCATCGTGCAGCGATGGGGGTCGGCGCGAGTCGGCGAAGGCCTGATCTACGACCTTCGTGTTGCACTCTTCGACAAGGTGCAGCGGATGCCCATCGCCTTCTTCACCCGCACACAGACGGGGTCGCTCATCAGTCGGCTGAACAACGACGTGATCGGTGCCCAGAGTGCAGTCACTTCCACCCTGGGCACCGCGGTGAGCAACGTGGTCATTCTCATCACCACGATTGCGGCAATGGTGGCGTTGGAGTGGCGCCTCACGGTGCTGTCGTTGGTGGTACTGCCGGCGTTCATCATTCCCGCGCGTCGCGTCGGCAAGAAGTTGCAGGGCATCGCGGCACGCCAGATGGATCTCAACGCGCAAATGAACACCCAGATGCAGGAGCGATTCAACGTGTCCGGGGCACTTCTCGTGAAACTCTTCGGGCGTCACCGCGACGAGGTGGGGGCGTTCTCGGGTCGCGCCGCAGGCGTGCGGGATTCGGGTGTCTTGGCCGCGATGTACGGTCGCGTGTTCTTCGTTGCACTCGGCTTGGTGGGGGCACTCGGCGCGGTTGCCGTCTACGGCATCGGCGCACAGTTGGTGGTGTCCGGAGACATCACGTCGGGCACCCTCGTTGCCCTGGCAGCACTCGTCACTCGGGTGTACATGCCGCTCACGGCACTGAGCAATGCCCGGGTGGAGCTCCTCACGTCGTTCGTCAGTTTCGACCGTGTGTTCGAAGTACTCGATGCCCCGACCTCGATCGTCGATCGCCCCGGCGCCTTCGACCTACGCGAACCCCGAGGCCGCATCGACCTCGAACACGTTGGTTTTCGTTATCCGCCCGCCGCAGAGGTGTCGATCACATCGCTCGAGGCACCCGGTACCCCAGCGGGCGACCCGGACCGCGACGTGCTGACCGACATCAGCCTTTCGATCGCGCCCGGCGAAACCGTGGCCATCGTCGGACCGTCCGGCTCGGGCAAGTCCACTCTCGCCGCGCTGATTCCCCGGTTGTACGACGTCACGAGTGGAAGCATCCGACTGGATGGCAACGACGTGCGCGATCTGACCATCGATTCGTTGCACTCTGCGATTGGCGTGGTGTCACAGGACCCGCACCTGTTTCACGAGAGCATCGAGTCCAACCTGCGGTACGCGCGACCGGACGCTTCCCTCGCCGACATCGTGACCGCATGCAAGAGCGCACGAATCCACGACACCATCGCGGCACTACCCGACGGATACCGCACCGTGGTTGGTGAACGGGGCTACAGGTTCTCTGGCGGCGAGAAGCAACGTCTCGCAATCGCTCGAATGTTGTTGAAGAATCCCGTGGTGATGATCCTCGATGAAGCAACCAGTCACCTCGACAACGAGAGTGAGTCGCTGGTGCAGGCCGCCCTCGACGATGCCATGCAGGGTCGCACATCGGTGGTGATTGCGCACCGACTTTCGACCATCACCAGCGCCGATCGCATCGTGGTGCTCGAGCGCGGACGCATCGTCGAACACGGCACCCATCACCAGTTGATGGCGCTAAATGGTGCCTACGCACGACAAATGCGTGCCGGTGGCGTGTTCGCTTCCACCCAGCCCGGCGTGGCCACCTAGCCCAGCAGCTCGGCGAAGTGTGCGAGCGCAGCACTCGCAACGGCGTCGAGTGCGTCGCCCACTCCCGCGGCGTCGTTCAGGCGCTTCGGTACGACATCGCGCAGCAGCGACTCGTAGAGCGAGACGTCGATCGTGCCGAACACGGTGCACTGGAAGCGAGCGGCGTCCTTCGTGCGACGCTGTGAGATTCCCACCACTTTGCGGTTTGCCTGAACCACTTCACCCGGCCCAACCGAAGCAAAGCACACCCTACGTTCCGGTGCGGTCGCCACGAGTTTGTCGCGCCACACCCGCCATCCACCGTCGACGGGTCCACCCCCCACCACATCACGTAGTACCTTGCACCACGCATCACCCAGCCACCAGCTTGCTCGCTCGACGTCATCGCACCACTCACGGTGTCCTCGTGGCACCGTGACGTCGATCCACACGTGGTCACGTGGTCGCAGCACCACAACGCCCCCACCACTGCGACGTCGCACGACGTCGAATCCGAGTTCACGAGCCACTGGTGCATTCACGACGTCGAATGATTGGGTACTTCCGATCACCACGGCCGGACGCGTAATCTCCAACTGCTCCACCACGGCGGCCGCCACGATCGGTCGCGCGTGCAGCTCGCCCGCGGAGCCCCTCACGAGGCGATCGAGAGGTACTGCTTCCACGCCTCCGGCACGCGCACCACCGACACGGTGATCCATGCCATGTCCCGGGGGGTATGCGGAGTCTTGGCCAGCATCATGCCCGCCTCCTTGGGCGTGCGATCGCGTTTGTGGAGATTGCACGTGCGACATGCCGCAGCCACGTTCTCCCACACGTGTTCACCACCACGGGAGCGCGGCACGACATGATCGATCGAGTCCGCCGGACGACCGCAGTACTGGCACTTGTAGCCGTCGCGAGCGAATACGGCACGGCGTGACAACGCCGTACGGCGGCGAAAAGGCGCCCTCACCACGTAATTGAGTCGGATCACCAGTGGTGAGCGCATCACCAAGGACGCCGCCCGAACCTCGGTGCCGTCGTCCTCGACGATCTCGGCCTTCTCGGAGAGCACCAGGCAAATGGCGCGCCGCGCCGACACCACGCTGAGCGGCTCGAACGTTGCATTGAGAACGAGCGCGCTCCTCATGCGGCTACGCCCTGGCTCTGGGTCTACTCAATTCGTCCCTGCGTCGCGCCCGAAGTTCACGACGGAGCGATCGACACCAGGATAGATACGTCACGACGTCGTTCGCTTCGGGACGGTGCATGGCATCACCGTACTGCGTTTCCATTCGGAACTGCAGGTAACGTCGATCGGGCAACGGAAGGAACGGCGCTCTGCGCCACCATCCGTTCGGCGCGAGACGAAACACCTGCACGATTGCAACACCCCACAATCGTGGACGCCGCGCCACCGCCGTGAACGTCGACTCGGGCACGGGGATTTTCAGCCGGGCTTCGGCTCTTTCGGCAGGCCGAGCACCATCTCACCGATGATGTTGCGTTGAATCTGCGATGAGCCGGCGTAGATGGTTCCGGCACGGGCATTGAGGAAGGTCATCGCCCAACTCATCGACGAATTCGGGGCTCCGGCGTCGTCGGTTTGAAAGGCGGTGCTCGGCTTGCGACCAACCGGAATCATTGCATCCATTCCGAGGATGTCCAGCGCAAGTTCGGTGGACTTCTTGTGGTACTCGCTCCAGTACAGCTTGGAAATCGCACCATCGGGTCCGGGATGGTGTCCGGCGAGGAACTTCGTGAGCGTGCGACGCCCCAGATACTTCATCACTTGCACCTTGGAATAACACCACGCAAGACGCTGTCGGATGCGCGGATCGTTCAGCACTCCCCGCTCGGTCGCCAACGCCACCAGTCGGTCGAATTCTGCTTCGTAACGGATGGGCCCCGTGGCCGCCGCTTCGCCGCGCTCGAAACCCAGCAACGCCATCGCCACGGCCCAGCCGTTGTTCACTCCGCCCACCACGTTGTCCTTGGGCACACGAACGTCGGTGTAGAACACCTCGTTGAATTCGCTCTCACCCGAGATCATCTTGATGGGACGAACCTCGATGCCGGGCTGGCGCATGTCCACCAGCAAAAAGGAGATTCCCTTGTGTTTGGGCGCGGTCGGATCGGTACGGGCCAGGGTGAAGATGTGGGTCGCGAGGTGGCCCGCCGAGGTCCAGATTTTTTGACCGTTCAGTACCCATTCGTCCCCATCCAGCTCTGCCTTCAGGCCGAGATTGGAGAGGTCGCTCCCGGCATTCGGTTCGCTGTATCCCTGACACCAAATGTCGTCTCCTGCGATGATGCGGGGCAAGTAGTGGCGCTTCTGCTCCTCGGTGCCGAACAACAACAGCGTGTTGCCCAGCATCTGAATGCCAAAGACGTCGTTCATGGCACCCGTTGGAACGCCGGCGCGAGTGAACTCCTCGGCAACGATCACCTGCTCGAGCGCCGACAGACCACCGCCGCCGTATTCCGCCGGCCAACCGGGCGCCAGGTAGCCGGATTGGGCGAGGTGTGCTCGCCATTCAGTGATGAACGTCTCGAGCTCCTTGCCGTCAAGGGCCCCGATGCCCTTCCAGTCGGCGGGGAGCTTTTCGGACAGGAACGCCTGCACCTTTTCGCGGTAGGCCTCGGCTTCTGGAGTGTAGGTCGGACGCATGTGGGCAACGCTAGTTCAGTCCAGCTGACGGCGTGCTACCGCGGCAGCACCAATGAGTGGTGCATCGCCGCCGAGGCCCGTGGGGAGTATTCGTACTCCGCGGGCGAACGAGATCATGGCGTAACGGTCTGCCTCATCTTGTGCGGCACGATAAAACGGTTCGCCAAAACCCAACGCCACCGATCCGCCGATCACCGCCAGGCGCAGGTCCAGCAGCGCTGCAACCGATGCGACGGCTCGGCCCACGTACGTGCCGGTCTGGTGTACGACCTCGGGTGTCGCATCCGCCGCCGACCTTCCCGTCATCGCGGCGATGGCGGTTCCCGATGCGACGGCCTCCAAACAGCCTCTCGCTCCGCACTTGCACAATCGCCCGTTGGGCACCACGTTGATGTGACCGATGTGTCCGGCATTTCCGGTGTTGCCGTCGAGCAACCTGCCATCGGTGATGATGCCGCCACCCACGCCGGTGGATACGACCATGCCGATGACGTCTCGAACCCCGACGGCGGCACCGCACCAGGCCTCGCCGAGTACCACCGCCTTTGCGTCGTTGTCCACGAAGGTGGGCAGCCCCGTCAATGAAGCGAGCGATGACCGCAACGGAAAATCCCGCCAGGTGGGGATGCTGAGGGTCGACACCTTGTCGCCTTCGTTCGACATCGGACCGCCCGACCCCACGCCGCAGGCGACGAGTCGATAACCCGCACCATCCGACGAATCGATCGACGAAACACGTGATGCAACGTCGAGTACCAGCGATGCGAGTGCATCCCATACCCCCTCGGCGGGCGTATCGCATCGAGCGTGCGTCAGCACTCGCCCGCTCGCCGAGACGATTCCCGATGACAATTTGGTGCCGCCGATATCGACGGCGAGATAGGCCTGATTCACCGCTACGTCAACCCGAGCCCGCGACCCTTACTGGTCGCGGCCCATCTTGTCGCGAAACTGCTTGGCGTTCTCGCGAGTGGTTCGCAACATCGTTCCCACGTCCCGGAGCCCCACCTTGCCCACCGCGCGCAACTCCCGCTCGATCACCAGAACGCACAGCAGCATGAGGGCGAAGCCGGCGAAACCGGCGGAAAAATGGAATTGCAGACCCACGAATACGAGGCCCAATGACGCAACGGCTCCGAGTGCGGCCCAACGCACTTTCTTGACCGCCGGTCGGTACAAACCGGACGGAGAGACGGCCTGCGCAAAGCGCTCGTCGCTCTCGAGTTGCGCTTCGATCTGGCGAAGGATCTGCTGTTCGTTGTCAGACAGTGGCACAGCCGGCACCTCGCACGACGTTGATGGGGTGATTCATTGGTAGCGAGCGTAGTAGCGCGGTGTCAAAACGCAAATTGCTCAGCGCTCATGTTGTTGGTCACGCCGCGGACCCCACGGGGTGCTACGTGTATCGTCCGTGACTCCCGTACTGATGGCGTCGTCGCCGAACTTTTGTCGAATTTCGTCGACTGTCCTCGACGCAGTGCGCCATTCTGCATCGGACCGAGTATCGGGTGTATCGAAGAGACTCAACTGACCATCGGGCGCACCGAAATTTCGTAGACTCACACCCGCCAGCCGAACCCCTGCTTGCACATCCACTTCCTTCAGCGCTTCGTCGAGCACGGCCATGATCGCCTGGCTTGTTTCCACCGGATCCTCCACGGTGCGTGAACGTGTCATGTTGCTGAAGTCTGCGAAGCGAATCTTGAGAGTGATGGTGAGTGCCGCAATTCCGCTATCCCTGCACCGACGCGCGACGTTGTCCGCCATACGCAGCAGGTGTCGGCGCAATTCGCCGCGGTCGGTCACGTCCTCGCCGAAGGTCTCCTCGCTGCCAATCGACTTCGCCTCGCGTTCGGGTTCCACACTTCGATCGTCGATCGCGCGGCTGAGCTCGAACAGGTGTCGGGCGTGGCCTTCACCGAGGGCTAGCTCCAGGATCCGCAATTGACAGTTGGCGATGTCACCGACCGTACGCAAACCGATGCCGTGGAGTTTCTCGAGAGTGACGGGTCCGACACCCCAGAGCATCCCCACATCCAGCGGCGTCAGGAACTCCACTTCCGTACCGGGGTACACCTCGAAAACTCCGGGCCCGGGATCGATGCGCTGTCGCGAGGCGCGGGGCTTTGCAAACTCGGTTGCGAGTTTGGCGATGAACTTGGAGGTTGCGATTCCCACGCTGCATGCCAGACCCACGTGAACCCTCACCGCCCCACGAACCTCGTGCGCGATGGATTGCGCGTCGCCGAATATCCGCCCCGCACCGGAGACGTCCAAGAACGCCTCGTCCAACGACAAGCCCTCCACCAGTGGCGTGAACTGCCGGAACACCTCGAATACCCGCGAACTGACGTCGGCGTAGTACTCGTGATCGCCATCGAGAAAGATCGCATCTGGGCAGAGTCGACTGGCCTGCACGGACGCCATCGCGGAGCGAACCCCGAATTGCCGGGCCTCGTACGACGCAGCCGCCACGACGCCACGTTTGGCGGATCCACCGACCACCACCGCCTTCCCGAGAAGTTCCGGTCGCCGCAACTGCTCGCACGCCACGAAGAACGCGTTCATATCCACGTGCAGGATGCGTCGTGGGTGCCGGGCGTGGTGCTGCGTGACGGGTGTCCCCGAACCAGTCGACGACATGCCGGCAACCTTAGTAATACCGTGTTGGGACGATGAACGAGCGCCCACTCTCCGCCCTGCCGTCGCGAACCGCCCGCGTCGTGGCGTTCGTATCCGTGCTCGTTGCCGGTCTCGCCGGTGGCACCATCGGCTATGCACTCGTCGACGTGCAATGCAGCGGTGACTGCGGTATGGCCACGGGTCTGGGAATGCTCGTCGGTGCCGTGGGGTTTGCCGCGGGCATGAGCGTGGTTGCCGTTCTCGGATTACGAGCCATGGGCGAATGGCGCGAACGACGATGACCGACGGGCTGCGTTCACTCGCCGAGGACCTTGCCCGACGGGCTGGCACCCACGCACGAGGTGGTCGATCGCTCGGGATGCGCGTGGTCGGGACGAAACTCACCGACACCGACATGGTGACGACGTTCGATCGCGAGGCGGAAGCCATGATCATCGGCGGACTCCGCGCCGCACGACCCGACGACTCCATCGTCGGCGAAGAAGGTGGTGGCCACGTTGGCAGCTCGGGAGTGGAATGGCACGTGGACCCCATCGATGGAACCACCAGTTTCATGTACGGACTGCCGACCTGGTGCGTATCCATCGGAGCTCGCGACAAACATGGTGCGCTCGCAGGCGCCGTGTACCTGCCGGATCTCGACGAGATGTTCTCGGCCGCACGCGGTGAGGGTGCAACGTTGAACGGCAATCCGATTCGGTGTTCGTCGCTCACCGATGTGAGCAAGGCATTGGTCGCTACCGGGTTCAGTTACACGCCGGCGCATCGCACGGTGCAGTCGCGACGCGTCACCGAGTTCATTCACCTCATTCGAGATATCCGCCGAATGGGTGCCGCCGCCGTTGACATCTGCTTCGTGGCCTGCGGACGGCTCGACGCGTACTTCGAGGAGAACTTGCACTCCTGGGACGTGCTCGCTGCTGAACTCATCGCGCGCGAGGCCGGTGCCAGAAGTGGCGACTTCGGCGGTGGTGAACTTCGACCGGCCGAAGTCTTGGTTTCGGCACCGGGCGTCTTCGACTCGCTGTCGGCGCTGCTCGTTGCCTCGCAGCGACGACATCCGCACGTCGCCACGTGACCGTTCGCCACCGCGTGCGAAACGGCACTACCTTGGGGCGTCGTGGCCACGCGAATTCTCACCGTTGAGGACGACGAGCGCATCCGAGCATCGGTGCGCTTGGCGCTCGAGGACGAGGGCTGGACCGTCGACGAAGCGGGAACCGGCGAGGACGCGGTGGCACGTTTCGGCGAACAGCCCGCCGACGTGGTGCTCATCGACATCATGCTCCCCGGAATCGACGGGTTCGAGTTGTGTCGTAAGATTCGCGCCAATAGCAGCGTTCCCATCGTCATGGTGACGGCTCGCAGCGATACGCACGACGTGGTTGCCGGACTCGAAGCCGGTGCCGATGACTACCTCACCAAGCCGTTCGCACCGAAGGAACTTTCTGCTCGAATCCGAGCCCTGCTTCGAAGAATCCGCCCGAGCGACCAACCCCACACCACGCTCACCTTCGGCGATTTGGAGATAATCCCCGAAGAGGGACGTGTCACACTTGCCGGTGCGGAGGTTCCCGTCACGAAGACGGAGTTCAAGCTCCTCTGCGTTCTTGCGGAGAACCCCAGCGGAGTCTTCAGCCGTGAGGCACTCCTGGAGAAGGTGTGGGACTACGACTACTTCGGTGACGGTCGTTTGGTGGACGTGCACGTGCGGCGATTGCGCATGAAGATCGAAGTCGATCCCGCAAATCCGCGCCATGTAGTGACGGTGCGCGGGTTGGGGTATCGACTGCAGTCGTGACGAGTCCGATTCGCCCGCTTGGCACGTCGTGGTGGGGCCGCCTGCGGGCACTCCGGAGGCGTTGGAGTCCCCGTCGCGTCGGAGTCCGAACACGAATTCTCCTCACCTTCGTGGTGGGCGCGTTGGTGCTCTCGGGCGTGCTCTTCTTCCTCACGTACACCCTGACGCGAAGCAACCTTCGCGACCGGGAAGGAGAACTGGGGCTCAGCAATCAGCTGATCGCCGAAACCCTCGCCAGCGTCCGCGCTTCGCTGATCCTCGCCACGGTCATCACGGTGCTGGTGGGCTTCATGTTGGGAATCGTCTCGAGCGAGCGAGTCGTTCGCCCGTTGGCCGGTGCCGCCGAAGCGGCCCGCGCAATCGCGGATGGTCGCTTGGATACGCGTCTCGAGCCAACCGACGATCCCGACCTCAACGCACTCACCGATTCGTTCAATGCGATGGTTGCCCGACTTCAAGATCGCGTCGAGCGTGATGCGCGCTTCGCCTCCGATGTCAGCCACGAACTGCGCTCACCCCTCATGACGTTGGCCGCATCCGTGGAAGTCATGGTGTCGCGGCGTGACGAACTGCCCGAGCGTGGCCAGGCGGCACTCGATTTGTTGGTCGCCGACGTAGCCCGCTTCAGCGGTCTGGTCGAGGATCTGCTGGAGATCTCCCGCTACGACGCCGGTGCCGTGCGTTTGACTCGCGATGAATTGCAAATTGGTGAGTTCGTTCGGCAAGCGGTGCTCGCCAGCAGCATGCCCCGAACGGCGATAAGTATCAACGAACGCTGCACGGACATCCGCATTCATGGCGACCGTCGGCGACTGGCTCGGGTGGTGGCCAACCTCATCGACAATGCACGCACACATGGTGGCGGCACGATCTCCGTACACGTCTGCCCTGCCGAGGACTCGGCATCGCACGTGTGGATCGTCGTCGAAGACCGTGGCGAGGGCGTCTCCACCTCCGACAGAGAGCGAATCTTCGAGCGATTCTCTCGCGGTGCCGGATCGAGCAAGCGCGGCACGTCCGAGGGCGCAGGACTCGGATTGGCCCTCGTGCGCGAGCACGTTCGTCTCCACGCGGGCAGGGTCTGGGTGGAGCCACGTCACGACGGCACTACGGGCGCTCGATTCGTGGTGGAGCTGCCGTGCGAGTCCTCGCGATCACCACAATCCCACGTCGTCACGCCGGTTTCGTCGTAGCGACTCATCCGTCGGCAGTTTCGTCGTAACCGTCCATCCGTCGGCACTATTGTCTCGCCATGGCCACGAAGACCGCATCCAATCGCGCAGGTGCAGGAGTCGTCCTCGCGATCGATGCCGGAACCACCGGCGTTCGCACCAGGGCGGTGTTCAGCGATGGTCGGCCCTCCATCGCCGAGTACCGCGAATTCTCTCAGCACTATCCGCAACCCGGCTGGGTCGAGCATGATGCGGAAGAAATCTGGCGCGCAGCGCGGACCACTCTGCAATCCGTATGCCGACAAATCAACGAACCCATCGCTGCCATCGGTATCACCAACCAACGAGAGACGGTGGTGGCGATCGATCGACGTTCCGGTGCGCCACTGCATCGCGCCATCGTCTGGCAAGACCGCCGAACCGCAGAGCGCTGCGATGCGCTCGCCATGCACCTCCCCGAGGTTCGCGCTACCACCGGCCTGGTACTCGACCCGTACTTCTCAGGATCCAAGGTGGAATGGTTGTTGCGAAACACCAGCGTTGGTGACAATCCGAACCTTGCGTTCGCCACCATCGATGCCTTCCTGATTCATCGCCTCACCGGCGGCACGGCGTTCGCCACCGACGTATCAAACGCATCGCGGACGTTGCTCTTCGACATTCGAACTCTTCAATGGAGCCCTCCGATGTGCGCAATGTTCGACGTCGACTCGCGAACCCTCCCCGACGTGGTGCCCTCGAGTGGTCGAATCGGTGTAACGATCGGCGACGGAGACCTTCCTGCCGGTGTTCCAATCAGCGGAGTTGCCGGCGACCAGCAGGCGGCACTGTTCGGCCAGGCATGTTTTCAAACCGGAAGCGCCAAGAACACCTACGGCACGGGCAGTTTCGTTTTACTGAACGTCGGCACCGAGTGTCCGTCACCGACCGACGGCATGCTCACCACGGTGGCGTGGCGGCTCGGAACGGGTCCCGCCACCTACGCACTGGAGGGCGCGATCTTCGTGACCGGTGCCGCAGTGCAGTGGCTGCGCGATGGGCTCGGCATCATCGCGAAGTCGAGTGACATCGGCCCTCTCGCTGAGTCCGTGCCGGACGCCGGGGGTGTGGTGATGGTGCCCGCATTCGCCGGTCTCGGTAGTCCGTGGTGGGATCCGTATGCACGAGGCGCGATATTCGGCATAACACGGGGCACCAGTCGCGCCCACGTTGCCCGAGCCGTCGTCGAGTCGATGGTGTTTCAGACACGCGACGTCGTCGACGCAATGACCCGCGCATCGGGTGTTGCGATTCGTGACCTGCGTGTCGATGGCGGTGCGGCGGTCATGGATCTGATGTTGCAACTGCAGGCCGACCAACTCGGTGTCGACGTTCTACGACCAACGGAGCTCGAGACCACCGCCATGGGCGCGGCGTACTTGGCTGGTCTCGCGGAGGGAGTATGGGCTTCAACCGACGACATCGCCGCGCGCTGGGCACTCGAGCAACGCTTCACTCCCCGCAGTATCGACCGTGACACGGCGCATGCCCAGTGGCTACGTGCCGTCGAGCGCTCGCGTCACTGGATATCGAATTGAGTTGCTCAGCGCGACACGAACTGCGCCACGACCAACACCACGCCACTCAGCCCCAAAAAGAGGGCGGTAGCAGCAACGACGACAACCACGCGAAGACGTTCGATGCGCTCGGGAAGGTGATCGAGTCGCCGCACCGACCGTCGAACGTCGTCTAGGTCACGCTGTACACGGGAGCGAGTTTCGAAGATGGCGTCACTGATGGCATCGGCGCCGCGCCGCCCGAGCGGGCCACGCAACGCACGACGTAGTTCGGCCTCTTCGTTCATGGTGGGTTGTCAACCGGCGAGTTGCACGATTGCCACCATGAGCCCACCCAATCCAACGAAGAGTGAGATACCCATGGATGCACCAGTAAGCACGATGGTGGTTCGAAGATTGCCGAGCGCCCGCACCTCGTCGCGAAGCTGCGAGATCTGTTGCTCCAACCCGTCAATGCGTGCTTCGAGTGCATCGATTCGTGCGTCGAGCCGCGCACCAAGCCCATCGATCTTGGCGTCGAGCCGGCGCTCGACAACCTCGAGATCCGATCGACGCGCCAGGTCACCCCAACCACCTGGCGGGAGAAACTCCATGAGCTCATCCGCCACGGTGATCCCGATTTTCTCTCGTAGCGAATGATGAAGCCGGAGACGCTTTGCGTCCGGCGATGGACCCGGAATCGGACGCTTGGCGTCCGGTGATCCGACGTGTTGCTCTGCTTCGGAAATACTCACGACCAGCTGTGTGCGTACCACACCACGACGAGGCAGAAATTCTTCGCGTTGTCATGGCGGGGCACGATAGACCACCGACGGAACTTGTCAAGCCCGCCGACCCAGCAGGCCGCGGCCGCCCCTAGAGCTTCGGTAGACCGTGGTCGAGATTGCGAACGGCTTGGTGAATGCGCTGCTCGTTCTCGATCAGCGCAAAACGCACAAAGCCCTCGCCGCCCGGTCCAAATCCGGAACCCGGTGACAGCGCCACGTTGCACTCCGTCACGAGGTGCGAACAGAACTCCACCGAATTCATTTCGCGGTATGCCTCGGGAATCGGAGCCCAAACGAACATCGAGCCGCGAGGTGACGGAATCGACCAGCCGATACGTTCGAGGCCGTCGATCAAGGCGTCTCGACGAGATTGATACGTCTTGCATACCTCCACGGGAAAGTCCTGCGCTTCGTTCAATGTGACGGTCGCCGCAATCTGGATCGGCTGGAACGTTCCGTAGTCGAGGTACGACTTCAACTTCACGAGGGCCTGTACCACCTCGGTGTTCCCCGCGAGGAATGCACAGCGCCAGCCCGCCATCGAATACCCCTTGGTCATCGAATACAGCTCCACGGCACACTCCATCGCTCCGTCGGCTTGGAGGATCGACGGCGGCTCGTACCCGTTGAAGCCCATGTCGGCATAGGCGAAGTCGTGCACGACGATCATCTCCCGCTCGCGACAAAAGTCCACAACGCGCTGCATGAAGGACAGATCCACGGTGGCACCCGTGGGATTATGGGGAAACGAGATCACCAGCACGCGCGGCTTCGGCCAGCCCACCTCCCAGGCTTTGTGCAGGGCGTCGAAGAACTCGTCTTGATATTCGGCGTCGACATCCGTAGGAGAAAGCAGCCGTCGTTGGCTACGCATGGGGATTTGTCGTAGATCGGCCCCGGCGAACAGTGGACCGAAGATGTGGATCGGGTAACTCGGACTCGGAACGATTGCTGCGTCCCCTGACTCGAGCAGCACCCACATCAGGTGACTGAATCCTTCCTTCGAGCCGATCGTATTGGTGATCTGTAGGTCGGGATCGAGTGTCACCCCGAATTTGCGCTGGTACATCCCCGCCACGGCCTCACGGAGTTTGGGCAAGCCACGCGACAGCGAGTACCGGTGGTTCTTCGGATTGTGCGCCGCCTCCGCCAACTTCTCCACTGCGATGTCGGGCGATGGAATGTCGGGGTTCCCGAAACCGAGGTCGATGACGTCGTCGCCATCGCGACGAGCAGTGATCTTCAGATTGTTGATGATGGTGAACACATACGGAGGCAGGTTGCTTATGCGACGAAAGTCCACGACGCAAGCCTAAGACGCGACGGTGAAGCGTGGCAGCAAGGCGGCACCGATCGCTCCGGCATGCTCACCCAACTGCGCAACCCGAAGATCGGGATGTTGTCGCTGCTCGGGCGAGTACAGGGTTTCGACGAACCAGCGCTTCACCATCGGCATGATCACGTCTGCCGCCTCGGATACTCCCCCTCCAATGACGATGACATCGGGGTCACTCACGTTGGTGAGGTTCGAAAGGCCGATCGCCACCCACCGCGAGTAGGCCTCCAGCACCGTTATCGCATCGGCGTCACCGCGACGCGACCGCTCGATCACGCTCTCTCCCGGTTCACCGCTCGCCAACATGCCGAGGCCGCGCCCGGAGGCGTACACCTCCCAGCAACCCTTTCGTCCGCACGTGCAGCGAGGCCCATCGGGGTTCACCACCGTATGTCCGATCTCCCCTGCGAAACCGTTGACACCGCGCTGCACGACCCCGTTCAGCACGTGCCCACCGCCAATTCCGGTGCCGAGCGTGACCATCCACATATTGCGTGCGCCGCGACCGGCGCCGTAGCGCCACTCGGCGAGCGCGGCGGCATTGCCGTCGTTGTCGACGTGGATGGGACGGCCGAGTCGCTTCGAAAGATCGGGTCCGACCGCGACGTCCACCGAACCGGGGATGTTCGGTGACGCCCTCATGACGCCGCTCAAGGTGATGAGTCCGGGAACCCCCACCGACAACGTCTCCACTTCGCCGAGCTCGGCGGCCAACACGGCGAGTGCGTCGACCAACTCGGAAGCGTGTGGTGTTGGGTACCGCACCTCGCGGAGAATGTCGTGCTCGCTACCGATGTCCGAATCGACATCAATTACGACGCCGAGACACTTGGTGCCGCCGACGTCGATTCCCGCAGCGAGGGTCACGACTCCGCGCGAGTCTTCAATTCTTTCAAGGTGTGCAAGATGCGCACCTCTGCGCGACGCTTCACGAAACCTGGGAGGGGAATGATCAACTCAATCTTGAGCGAGTAGGTGATGTCGGTTCCTCCGTCCGCCGCAGCGAACGTGTACGCACCGTCGATCGCCCTCATGATGTCGCCCTCGACCAGCGACCAGGAGATTCGCTCCGGTGCTTGGGAGTAGTCGTATGACAAGGTGTAGTGGGTGCTACGCCCGAGGGCGCTTGCGCGATATTCCACCTTGGTCGCGCGTCCACTCGGATCACGCTCGAGGATGTTGGCCTCTTTCACGTCGCGCGCCCACTCCGGGTACCGTTCGAAGTCCACCGCAACGTCGAAGCAACGGGAGGGACTCGCGGCGACGTGTTCCGTTTCGGTCGCCTGGTCGATCACGCAGGCAAGGCTAGTTGGTCGTACGGAGAGCATTCGCGAGGCGGGCCGCCAGCACCGAGTAATCGAACTCGGCAACTGCTCGGGCTCGGGCAGCCATACCCATCCTCGTTCGCACGTTCGCGTCCTTCAGCAAAAAGGACAACCGTTCGGCGACGTCGTCGACACTCCCGGGGTTGCTCACCACGTAGCCGGTGACGCCATCGACGACGGCGTCGGCTGCGCCCCCGCTGTCGCCGGCAATCTGGGGCACGGCACATGCCGCAGCCTCGGCGAACACGATCCCGAAGCCCTCTTGCTCGAGGCCCGCCCACCGATTACGACACAACATGAGGAATGCATCCGCACAGCCGTACAGCGCTGGAAGGTCGGCGTCCGAAACTCGGCCCAGCAGTCGCACCGGTGCGTCCAGCTCTTTGATCAGCGCCTGGAGTCGTGCGTGCTCGCGCCCCGTTCCACCGATCAGCATCGTGATTTCCGCAAGTCCGCTCGCGTCACCGGAATCTCGAGCAGCTGACGCCAGCCGGGCAACGGCACGGATGGCAACATCGAAGCCCTTGCGGGGCACCAGGCGACTGACCCCCACCACCAGCGGCGCGTATGACGACACCCCGAATCGTTCGCGCGCCGCCCGTCGAGTTGGCTCATCGAGTGGAACGAACCGCTCGGTGTCGACACCGGGTGGAATCTGCACGATCTCGGGCCCGTCGGGCCCACGTCGCCGCGTGCGTTCCATCGCCCGGATCGCCTCGGCCGTCGGATACCGGCCCGATGCGAGTACCTGGGAGGCTCCATTCAGCACGTGTGCGAGTACCTGACGTGAAGCCGGTAGTCGTCCCGGCACCGAGATCTCTGCTCCATGCACCATCACGCTGTACGGAAGCGAGAGCGAACGCCCGACGAGCCCCAGCGGTAATGCCGGGTCGATCACCACGTGCTCGGCGCCGAATTCCGCGGCCAACCGCTCTATTCGACGAACCATCAGCGGGTGAGGAAGCAACACCGGCTCGCGGATCCGCTCGATGCGAAATGGTTGCCGAGCATCGAAGTCCCGCGCATCGGGGTGCGGGCTGGTGAGTACGGCAAACGACGAGGGGTCGAGTCTTCGCCACAACTCCCACAACATGTTCTGGATACCGCCGACCTTCGGCGGAAAGTCGTTCGTCACCAATAGGTGCTTCATGTGAGCAGATCCAACCGACCAAGCTTGCGTGCAGCCCACTGGGCATGCTCTCGAAGTAGGGCGTCGTCCCCGTGGATGTACTTCGACAAGACCAACGCCACCTCCTCAGTCTCTCCCATGTTGCTGTTCCCCACGATGACGAGCGCATTGCGCCTCACCCACCGAGGATTGCGGTCGGCGACGTACCACTCATCGCAGATCTCGAGTACTTCGGCGTCGGGAGCCGTGAGAATCTCCAAGGCATCGACGACGTTGCGGGTGCTCAGATCACCACCATCACTTTCGATCGCGCCACGCCGCGTTGGTGGACACACTTCCTGACAGTCGTCGCAACCATAGATACGTGTCCCCAGCGCATCCCGGAATGCGGGATCGAATACCCCGGGCTTCTGGATGAGCCATGCCAGACATCTACGGGCATCCACCACACCCGGTGAAACGATTGCGCCGGTGGGACACGAGTCGATACACCGTCGGCACGTTCCACAGGCATCCTCCACGTTGCGATGTGTCGGAGTGAGCTCGGCGGTCGTCACCACGCAGCCCAGCACGAACCAGCTGCCGAGTCCTTCCAACAACAGGTTCGCGTTCTTGCCGTACCAGCCGAGCCCCGCACGGTACGCCACCTCACGATCAACGATCGAATTGTCGTCCGCAAACACGGTTGCCCTGTACCCGTCGCGCTTCAGTTGCGTGGCAGCAACCCTCAGGGAGTCACGGAGGGGTTCGTAATGATTGCGCCACGCATAGCGAGCGACTCGGGCCGGAACGTTGGCGTCCGGGTCGCCCATGGTTCGTTCGTCCACGTAGTACGACCGGGCAGCAACCAGGATGCTCTTCGCACCGGGCACGGACATGGTCGGGGTGGTCGAGCGCTGCGGATTTCGGAACGTGAACTGCATACCGTCGGCCATCCCCGAGGCGATACGGGCCTCGATCGCCTGACGGGCCCTCGTCAGCGGCTCGGCGGTGGTGATTCCCGCACGGTCTGCGCCGGCCGCGCGAACCATGGTCATCAATCGTTCGCCGTACGACACGACACCGTCCACGACCCCGAAGGCTACGTACCTATCGAATCACCACGCGAGACTCCTCGAGATCACAGGAATAGAGCGCACGCGGTGCCGAGAGCACGTGTGCGATCTCGGTGTCGCCGATGGCATAGATCACGTCTCGCGTCACGGATCTGGAGAAGAACATCGCGACGAGGTTCCCTTGTTCATCGAACAGTCCGGCACCACTATCACCGCGAACCAACTCACCGCGAAGTTCGTACCCAGCGCGGCGCGAGCGCGTGTCCGCCCGCACATCTTCAATGTTGATGGTGACCGGTCGCGTGACGGTCACACGCCCGAACGTGGCGTCCGGCAACGCCACCGTCAAATCGTCGCCACTGCTCGCAGTAGCGAGGTCGACGGGTCGAGCACGAATCTCCGGGACACGTAGCAGCGCCAGATCACGGCGCACGTCCAGGTGCACGATGTCGGCCGGCAGCGACCCGACGACATCGCCCGTCGTGGAGACGGTGACCGATCCCGCACCAATCACCACGTGCGCGGCAGTCAGCACGACACCCTCATCAACGACGACGCCCACTCCCGAGGTTGCCGGCGTGGTGCCGCACCGACTGGTGAACACCGCCACCGATCGGTCGCCGACGCCGCCAGCACAGGAAGTGGTGAGTACCAAAACCGCAAGCAGCGTCACCCAACGTGTCACCGTCGTCGGTACCGCTTGCAGGTGCGAGCGACTCCCCATGAGGGCGACTGTAGCCCTGCCGTTGCACCAGCTACGCAGTGCGCTGGTGTCGTTGCACCGGCTACGCGGTGCGCTGGTGTCGTATTCCCGGGGTCAATCCGGCTTTAGTCAGTGCCGCCAACGTACGCAGCTCTTCGTAGTCGAAGATGACGGCATCGGGTTCGCCGCACAACATGGGCACGATGCAGTCGTCACATGCGGAAGTTTCGCGCATTACACACGTATCACAGGAAATGGTGATGCTGACGCGTCGGTTGTCGGCGGACACGTCGGCACGGCATTGTGGCACCGCTGAATGGTCTTGTCGCATGAATCCACCGTGGCCAACGGGTGTGCCATGGTTCGAACGCCTCGGTCAACGGCGTCGCACCCCCTTGCCATACTTGTCCTCGTGAGCATCGACATCATCGAAGATGGCACGCCGTGTGACTACTGCGGCACCCTCATCACCTTCTACGACGACGACTTCACCATCTGCCCAGAATGTGGCAACGAGTTCTGGAACATGGACTACACCGGCGAGTTCCCCGGCGATCGCCCCGACCACATCTAGCCCCACCACATCTCGAACGTCTCCGTCATCGGGGGATCTTCAGCGTCCGCCATCACATCTGGGTCATGGACGTGCGTAAACACCCCATGACTTTTTCACTTCCCACCACCATTAGCAGCGATCTCCTCCCTACCGTGCGCAACATCGACGAAGCACGCGACACCTGCCATAACTTTCAGAGTGTGCTGACCGTCGGTCCGCACCTCGACGAAGTTGCAGATTTCGAGCATCCCGAACACAAGATCGTCACATTCGACGACGTCACGGTGTCGTACGCCGGATACCGCGCACCCACGTTCGATCACGTTCGCGAGATTGTCGAGTGGGGAAAGGGTAGGCGAAACCTTCTCGTGCATTGTCACGCCGGTATGTCGCGCAGCACCTCATCGGCGTGGGGCATTGCAATTGCAAACGGATTTGATCCCCAGGAGGCGTACGATCTCCTCAAGCAGAACCATCCGGTCGATCAGCAACGCATGTGGACCGCTCGTGCCGAACTGTCCACTCGTCCGGGTCGGCGCGCCTTCATCCCGAACGAATTGGTGCTGGCACATCTCGAAAGGCTGTTCGATCTCCCGAGCGGAATGTTGCGCAATATCGCTGCAAGCAGTGCCGTTAACGCGCAACCGGACCGTTGAGATCCATCTTCAGATGATGCACAACACCACCCTTCGGTAGGGCGCGACCCACGGCATCGGCGCGTGTTGGATCAACGAGACAAGCCATGGTCGGTCCCGATCCCGACAGCCACGATGCGTACGCCCCCGCCTCCAGTGCCGTTCGCATCGCATGTTTTGTATCGGGCACCATCGCCAGTCGAACGTCTTGATGCAAACGATCATGGGTGGCGTCATTGAGTGCGGCGACGTCTCCCGTCACCATCGCGGCGACGAACAACGACGATCGCGAAACGTTTGCAACGGCATCGGTGAGGCTCACCGATGGATTCAACTTGGTGCGCGACTCCTTGGTCGACGTGGTGATCTCCGGAACCCACACCACCACGTCGGCGTCCACCGCGATTGGTACACGTATTGCCCGACCGGCCGCAGCCACGGTTAGCCCACCTAGTGCCGATGCGGCGGCATTATCCGGATGGCCCTCGAGTTCGCTCGCAATCGCAAATGCCGCCAGTCGAGCATCGAGGGAATTCGCCGACACCACTCCATCACGCTGAGCGATTGCCAACAGGGCTCCACCGACTCGTGCTGCGCCGCTGAAACCAAGTCCGCGCCCCATCGGAATGCGATCGTGCGACCAGATGGAGCCGACTCCTCCGCTTCGCGCGAAGGCAACTGCCGCCGGATGGTGCGCATCGCAGTTGCGTGCGTCGCTCGGCTGATGCGGCGACACGAGACCAACCTCCAGATTCATGCTGAGCGCCAATGCGAGCGTGTCGAAACCGGCGCCGAGGTTGGCCGTACTGGCCGGAACGGTGATGCGGATCACGAAGTCAGCGTAGTTTCGGCGACGAACGCGTCGAGCGTCGCGCGGGCCGTTCCACTGTCGATTGCGGCAGTTGCGAGTAGCGCGCCGGTTTCGAGATCTCGTACCGCACCAGCCACGACCAAGGCCGCGGCAGCGTTCAATACCACTACGTCTCGGATAGGGCCTCGCAGTCTTGCCTCAAGAACCTCCCGAACGATTCGCGCATTGTGTGCCGGGTCGGCGCCACGCAACTCGCCGTTTGAAGCACGTACCAGCCCGATGCCCTCACCATCCACGCTGGTGACTCCGCCGTCGGTGGCGGTCACTTCGTTGGGACCGGCAAGCGACAACTCATCGAGACCACCATGACCGTGCACCACCCAGGCGCGCTTGGTTCGCGAGGCAAGTGCGCGCGCCATGGCACCGACCCTTCGACCATCGGCCACACCCACCAACATGTACGAAACGGGCGCGGGATTGGCCATCGGTCCCAAGAGGTTGAAGATGGTCGGCACACCAAGTTCGCGACGGATCGGACCCACGTGTCGGAACGCCGGATGGAACGCGGGTGCGAACGCGAAGCCGAAACCGGTCTTGGTGACGCTCCGAGCCACTCGCTCGGAAGGGAGTTCGATCCGCGCACCGAGCGCTTCGAGCACGTCGGCAGTTCCGCACTTGCTCGATGCCGAGCGATTGCCGTGCTTGCACACCGGCACCCCGACGCCTGCGACCACCAGCGCGGCCATCGTGGAGACGTTCACCGATCCGCTGTGGTCGCCACCCGTACCGACGATGTCGATCGCCTTTGCCGATATCTCTGGGGTTAGCGGAATCGCCGTGGCCGCATCGCGCACCGCGCGTAGAAATCCGCCGAGCTCGTCCTCCGTGGCTTCGCGTTGGTTGTAGGCCAGGAGAAACCGGCGCAGTTCCTCCGAAGTGGATTCCCCGCGCAGAATTCGTTGCATGGCCTCGTAGGCGCCCTCAGCTGTAAGGGATTGCGTCTCGAAATGACTGCCCACCACTACCCGAAGGCTACGAGCAACGGTCGTTGCACGTGATGCCCACTTCGGGAACCTCCGCCAGAATGAACGACCATGTCCGGCATCGTCGTCAGTGAATTGGAGTACGGACCTCCCGGCGGAGATCAGCTCTTCTTCGACGTCAGTTTTCGAGTCGCCCCCGGCGAACATGCCGCCATCGTCGGCGCGAACGGCGTGGGGAAGAGCACCATCCTGCGAATTCTCGCCGGACAGCTGGAAGCAGACGGCGGAGAGTTTTCGATCAACGGCTCCATGCTGTACATGACCCAGGACGTCGGCATGTCGCAACCCGGCGACACCCTCCGCGAGATGCTGATTGAAGTCGCGCCACCCGCTCTGCGCCAGGCGGGGCGCGAACTGGTACGGGCCGAGCAGGCGATGAGCAACGGCGACGACGATGGCATGGCCTACGCAACGGCATTGTCGAACTGGGGCGATCTCGGCGGCTACGAGTTGGAGTCGCAGTGGCAGGCGGCCGCCCAGCGGAGTGTCAAGAGCCAGGTCGACGACGTGTTCACCCGCTTGGTATCGGAACTCTCGGGTGGCGAACGAAAGCGGTTGGTGCTCGACCTACTGCTCAACTCGGGGGCGGATGTGCTGCTCTTGGACGAGCCCGACAACTATCTTGACATCCCCACTCGTCAATGGCTGGAGGATCAACTGCAATCCTGCCCCTCCACCATTCTCATGGTGAGCCACGACCGTACCCTTTTGGAACGGTGCTCGAACAAGATCATTGCGGTCGAAGGCTCCGGATGCTGGGTGCACGGTGGCTCCTTTGCCACGTATCCCGAGGCCCGTGAGAAGCGTCAGGAACTTCTCGGCGACCACCTCAAACGATGGAACGAAGAGGAACGTCGACTCTTCCACCACATGAAGATCATGAAGCAACGCGCTGCCCAGAACTTCAAGAACGCCACGAAGGCCAACGCCGCCGAAACCCGGTGGGAGAAATTCGTCGCGGCGGGCCCTCCGCCGCCACCCGTTCCCGATCAGCACATCTACGTTCGCTTGCGCGGTGCCGATGCCGCACGGCGCGTGGCCCAGATTCGCGACGTGTCGATGCGCGACCTGTTTCTGCCGTTCAGCGACGAGATCTACCACGGAGAACGCGTCGCCCTCATCGGTCCGAACGGAACCGGCAAGACGCACCTGTTGAAGGCCCTGTCAACCGAACTCGCTCCCTCCACGGGTGAGGTCCGATTCGGTCCACGCACGTCGGTGGGAGTCTTCACCCAGATCAACGATCGTCCCGACTTCCTCGGTCGCGAGTGCATCGACATCGTTCACGACCGCATCTCCGACGAAGAACGTGCCATGAAAACGCTTGCCCGCTACGGCTTACGCGGGCAAGCCCGTCAGAAGTTCGAGACGTTGTCCGGTGGCCAGAAAGCCAGACTGGAGATCCTTCGCCTTGAAATCGAGGGACACAACGTGTTGCTGCTCGACGAACCCACGGACAACCTCGATATCGAATCGTCGGAAGCCCTGGAGAAGGCACTAGACGGTTTCGAGGGCACCGTGGTAGCGGTGAGTCACGATCGCACCTTTCTCGCACAGTTCGATCGCTACATCATGATCACCGATGTCGGTGAGGTGTACGCGCTCCCCGACTACGACACCGCACTCCTCGGATTGCGACAACCGGATCGGTTGTCGTCGGTGAAATTGGCCAAACCACTGCACCAACTCCGGTAGCCCGCGAATGAAAAACATCCGCCGATGGACCCACTCTGGTGAGCCCACCGACGGATGGCGGAACGATGCAATTCGCTTGCTTTAGAGCGTGCTCAGGTCCACGGTTGGCGGGACGATAACCGCGTCAATGACGTGGATGACGCCGTTGCTGGCGGCAACATCGACGGAAACTACGTTTGCTCCGTTAACCATTACTCCCATATCGGTCGTAATTGCGATGGTGGAACCTTCCACGGTCGCGACGTCACCAGCGGTGACATCAGCAGACATCACCATGCCTGGCACGACGTGATAAGTGAGGATTGCGGTCAGCACTCCGACGTTTTCCGGAAGGAGCAACTTCTCGAGCAATCCCTCGGGCAAGGCAGCAAAGGCTGCATCGGTTGGCGCAAAGACCGTGAACGGCCCTTCGCCCTGAAGGGTTTCAACCAGGCCGGCGGCGGAGAGTGCCGCGACCAACGTGGAGAAGTCCGGATTGCCACTTGCCACCGCGACAATGTCGTCGGTCGCAACGATCTCCTCGGCGATGGTGTCCTCGGCAACGGTGTCCTCCGACGTTTCGTCATCGGAGCCGCAGGCTGCGAGTGTGAGTGCGGCCGCAGCGGCCAGTGCAAATACCTTCTTCATGATGTTTCCTTTTCGTTGGGGGTAAATGTGGCTGATTGCCACACGCCTCACCGCAGGGGTCGATTCATCTCCGCGTCATACCTTGCCGCGAGACAAACGGCACCCGAACCGTGCGACGTACGACACGCTCGCCGGAGCGACCGTGAAAACAACCGGACGAACGTACTTTGTCCGCACGAACGAACGTACCTTCTGCACGAGGTACGCGTACCCGCCGTGAACCCCGCCTTTGTTGCGGACCTAGGCGTCGTCGCGAAGATCCGTGAGCAGTTCGGTAATGGTGAATTCGGGTAGTTCGATCGCCTCGAGGTAGTTCGAGTGATCGCATCGCACCTGCACACCGCCCTTTGCGAACTGGGCGACCTGTTCCTCCGTGAACTCGAAGCGCAGGTAGTGCACGGCCGCGGTGACCGTCTCACGAGTGAGACCTTCGGCGTGCTGCTCATCGACCACGCCGCGAACTTGCGTTCCATCGGCAAGTTGGACGACGATCGATCGCTCGATTCCCACCAGCTTTGGCAACCATTCCCGCATCTGATCCTCGGTGGTCAATTCGATGAACAGCGTCGCGCAGAGTTGACCCGGCTCGGGAATCATCGGGTTGAATGCCTTCAACTCCTCCATGACGCCTTCGTCGGTAACGACTCGCTCGACGCGCAACATCTCTTGAATCTGGTTCAACATCGTTGCGCGATTTTCGAACGACACGGTAACGACGGTGCCGAGATGCAGCCGACGTCGACGTTTCAGCTCAATCACGTTTGCCCGTGATGCCTCACGCACGCGCTCGTACGCGCGATGATCGAGAATGTCTTCGAGGCTCAGCTTGCGGGTCTTCATGTTCGTGGACATTGGGGGTGTCTCCTTGGTCGTTGGGGGTGGTTGGTCTTCGGGGATTATTCGGTGTCGAGCCCGTACGCCCGGGCGACGACTTGCAACGGATGAAGCGGCTCGACTCCGGCCTGCTCGGTGATTGCGGTGTTGGCCAGGTGACAATCGCCGGCGACCACTTCACCGGCAGCGTCCTTCACCATCTCACCGAGCTTCTTGCCGATGGGCATGCTGAGTTCGGCGTTTTCTGCACGCAGACCCCACATTCCGTCGATGCCCGAGCACTGCTGCACGAGCTTGATCTTTGCGCCCGTCAACTTCATGAGGTCCCTGCTCTTCAATCCGATGTTCTGGGCGCGCAAGTGACACGGCGTGTGGTACGTGATGGTTTCGGGAACCGACCCCGTGAATTCGGTATCGAGCGATGACCCCTCCGTCTTGTGCACCTTCATGAGGTACTCGGCGGCGTCGAACGTGTGCTCGGCAACCAATTGAGCATCCGGACCACCGACATAGTCCAGGTAGTCCTTCTTCAGCACGTAACTGCAGGTTGGCTGCGGCACGACGATGTCGTTGCCCTTGCGAACTTCGGCAGCGAGCGTCGCGACGTTGTCGACCGCTACCTTGGTGAACTTGGCCATGTCACCACTGTGCAGATACGGGGCACCGCAGCAGCCGGCGTCGGTGAGTGAGCACTCGATGCCGTTGTGCTCGTACACCTTGACGAGGGCCTTGCCGATCGCCGGCTCCTGATACTCCACCAGACAGGTGGGGAACACGGTCACCTTGCCCTGCTTCTTGCCAACACGAATCTTTGGTCGCTTGTTGAACCACGTAGAGAAACGCTCACGTGCAAACTTCGGCAGGAGACGCACGCTGGAGATACCTGCGGTGGCCTCGACGGCCTTACGAATGAGCGAACCAGGCTTTGCGCCCATCACCTTGTTGGTGAGTTTCACGGTTGCCACGGACACCTTGCCGATGGCGTCGGTATTGCCCATAAATGCCGTGGTGGCTTTGTCGCGCAGAGTGACGTGTCCGTTGGCGCGTCGCATCGCATCGGCTCGCAACATGAGGCGCGGGAAGTCGAGCGCCCACTCGTGCTGACCCGGAATATACGGGCAGTTGATGTAACACAACTTGCATTGGAAGCATTCGTCGATGACGTGGTCCTGTTCGGCCGGGGTCATCCTGCCGGCGTCCTGGTCGTCGTGACGATCGATGTAGTCGAACAGCGTCGGGAACGATGGGCAGAACTTGAAGCACAAACGACAGCCGTGGCATAGGTCGTACACCCGGGTGAGCTCGGCGCGAGTGTCGGCCTCATCGAGGTACATCGGGTGGTGCGGGTCGTAGGTAATGGTCATGGAAGTTCAGTCTGTGCGGCGCGCGATGGCGGAACGGGTAGGGCGATGGAATTCGGTGTAAAACGACGGTGACACGAATCCATCGACCCGAGCGCCGACGGGGGGAGCCGAACGCTCGGGTCGATGAGAAACGTGATTAGGCGAGAGCCTTCAGACCCTCACCGAAACGGCCTGCATGGCTCTTTTCGGCGCGGGCGAGTGTCTCGAACCAGTCGGCGATCTCGGCAAAGCCTTCGTCGCGTGCGGTCTTGGCGAAGCCCGGGTACATCTGCGTGTACTCGTAGGTCTCGCCGGCGATCGACGCTTTGAGGTTCTGCTCGGTGTCACCGATGGGCTCGCCGCTGGCGGGGTCACCGACTTCGGCGAGGTAATCGAGGTGGCCGTGCGCGTGTCCGGTTTCGCCTTCGGCGACCGAACGGAACAGGGCGGCTGCGTCGGGGTATCCCTCGACGTCGGCCTTTTGGGCGAACCACAAGTAACGGCGGTTGGCCTGGCTCTCGCCGGCAAACGCCTCCTTGAGGTTCTCATGTGTTTTGGTGCCGTGCAATTTGGCCATGAGTGTTCTCCTTGGTTGGGGTTATGTGTTGGATCCGCGACTCGTACGCCGGGGCGTGCGCTTCGCGGATTTCGCCCGCACGGTTTGCTGCCGAGCGGGAGACTTGGTGGTGATTCGTGCGGAGCGCGCGGTTCGCGGTGCCGACTTGGCCACACGTCCATGAAAGACGATGCTCACGTTCTGCACTTCGAACCCGGCGGGCAATTGTGCCCGCAGCGAATCGATGTTGTCGACATATACGTCGAAAAGTTCACCCGTCTCGGCACAGACGGCATGGTGGTGCTCATCCACGTTGGGGTCGAATCGCACTGCCCCGCCGTCGCAGTGCATGAGTTGGATCTCCCCCATCTCGGAGAGTTCTTCAAGGGTCTGGTACACGGTTCGCAGAGAGATGCCGGGCATTCGCTTGCTGGCTTCCTCGAACAACCCCTCGGCAGTGGGATGGGACTCGTTGTTGTGCATGAGGTTGAACAACAGCTTGCGCTGCGGGGTCAGACGACGACCCTGTTCCTTGTATTTCGTTGCAACGACGTCGGGAGAATGCACGTCGTGCAGAGTATTCGCAGTCGATGCTTATTTGCAAATAGTGCGAACTACATAGTGGTGGTCAGAGGTCACACTCGAGCCGCCATCTCGACTCGTTTCGGGCGGGCGACACGCCAGGGGTACTTCTAGGCTGGCGCGCGATGGATATGCGCCCGGCTATCTCGGCTCGGCGGGACTCGCTCGATCGTCTGCAGTCCGAAGCGTTCGATCTCTTGGTGGTTGGAGGCGGCATCACCGGTGCGGGCGTGGCACTCGACGCTGCCGCTCGCGGGCTTCGCGTTGCAATCGTCGACCAGAACGACTTCGCATCCGGAACGTCGTCCAAGAGCAGCAAATTGATCCACGGCGGGCTTCGCTACCTGCAACAGGGCGACGTGGCGCTGGTGTACGAGGCGCTGCACGAGCGTCAGCGCCTTCTGCGAAATGCGCCGCATCTGGTTCGCACGCTGCCGTTCATGATTCCGGTCATGACCCGCGATGGAGTCGTTTCGCGAAAGATTGCTCGCGCCCTTGGGTCTGCGCTGTGGATGTACGACCTCACCGGCGGATGGCGCGTGGGACGCTTGCACCGACGACTTCGCGCCAAGAAGGCGCTCGCCCACATGCCCACCATGCGCGCCGACAGACTCTCGTCGGCGTATTTGTACTTCGATGCGGAGGCCGATGATGCGCGCCTCACATTGGCCTTGGTGCAGTCGGCCATCGAGCGGGGCGCCGTGGCCGTCAACTACTGCACCGTCACCAGTCTGCTGAAGAAGTCGACCGAGGGGTCGCCGCACCGGAATGAACAGATTTCCGGGGCAACGGTACGCACCTACGAAGGTCGCACGGTCGACATCCGCGCACGAGTCGTAGTGAACGCCACCGGCGTGTGGGGCGACGCCATGCGACGAATGGACATCGGTGGCGATGTGACCACCATTCGTCCGGCCAAGGGCATACACATCACCGTTCCATGGGAGTTGGTGCAAAACGACATAGCGGTGGTCATCCCCGTGCCGGGCGACAAACGTTCCCTCTTCGTAGTGCCGCACATGCCCAATGGTGACGGCACCTACCGCTTCACCTACGTTGGCACCACCGACACCGACTACCAGGGCAGCATCGACGATCCGCAGTGCACCGAGGGGGACATCGACTATTGCCTGCGTGCCCTGAACAACGCAGTAGCGGGTTCGCGTGCGATCACTCGCGATGACGTCGTAGGTACCTGGGCCGGATTACGTCCGCTCGTGGTGTCAAGCGATGGCGAAGCAGCAACGGGTCGCACCGCCGATCTCTCACGTCGACACAAGGTGATGGTGAGCGACTCCGGCATGGTCACCATCACCGGCGGCAAGCTGACGACCTACCGCAAGATGGCCGAACACACGGTGGATGCGGCGCTCGACGTGATGCGGGACGACGGCACAGCATCGGACATCCGTGCCAAGCGTTGCGCAACCAAGCGTCTTGCCCTCCACGGTGCAACATCGCATGACCGCGACGATCACCTGGTGTCCCGATTCGGCACCCTGGCCTCCTCGATACGCGAGATGATCACCCTCGACCCCGCGCTCGGCGCACCGCTAATCGAGGGGCTCCCCTACCTCCGAGCCGAGGCCGTGTACTGCGCTCGACACGAATTGGTCGTGACGCTCGAGGATGTGTTGTCGCGTCGCCTTCGCGGTCTGTTGTACGACCGTCACGCCACCGAAGCCGCAGCCGAGAGCACCGCCCGCCTCATTGCCCCCGAATTGGGATGGGACGAACTCCGCATCAACGCAGAGGTGCAAAAGTTCTCCGAGATATGCGCCCATGAGGTGGCCGCCGCCCGCGCGTGACAGAGTACGTGGGTGCCTACGCCATCCGAAACCAACAAGCGAACCCAGCCAACTCCACCGATTGCATTCGGTGGTGGCGTCATCCGATCGCGGTGGAAGGTCGCCGCACCATCCGATGAAGAAGGCGTGGGCCTCGGATCCGATGCCGGCGTCATCGCATTGCTACGCGATCTGGCAGCAGTGTGCCCCACCAGTACCGAACATCTGACGCTCGCCGAGCACGCCCGTGACTGGTGGCCTCTGGCCATGCGCTGGGCGCTGCAATCGCAGGTACCGCAGCTACCGGTGGTGGTTGCATCGCCACGAAACACCGAGGAGGTCCAACGGGTCGTTCGAATCTGCGCGGCGCACGATGTGCCACTTACGGTTACGGCGGGCCGTAGCGGCGTGAGTGGAGCATCGATTCCGCTCTTCGGAGGCGTGGTGCTCGACATCAACGACTTGCACGGTGTGGTATCGGTCGACCATCAGTCTGGAGTCGTCGAAGTGATGGCCGGAACCTTCGGCCCGGATCTGGAGGCCGAGGTCGCGCGTCACTCCCTCACCGTCGGTCACTTCCCGCAGTCATTCGATATCTCCACGGTTGGTGGTTGGGTGGCGTGTCTGGGTGCCGGACAATTCTCCACTCGCTACGGAAAGATCGACGAAATGGTGGTTGGCCTCGAGGTCGTGCTCGCCGACGGAACCATCATTCGCACGGGTGGCGCCCCGGCCGCTGCGCATGGCCCCGACTTGTCATCGTTGTTCATCGGTAGCGAGGGAACACTCGGCATCATCACGCGGGTGTGGCTCCGCGCCCACGACCTGGCGCCCACCCGACGCAAAGCCGCCTACTTCTTCCCCACGTTCTCGGCTGGCGTCCGTGCGATGCGCGAGGCAATCCGCGCCGATGCAACACCGGCGGTGCTGCGTCTGTACGACGCTGTCGAAAGCCAGCGCAGTCACGGGGGTGACGGCAGGAACAGCACCCTCATCGTGCTGGATGACGGAGATCGGGAGATCGTCGATGCCACGCTTGCGGTGGTCGAACGTTGCGCTCGGACTCACGGTGCAGTCGATGCACCCCAGGAACGCGTCGACCACTGGCTCGCCCATCGCAACGACACGAGCGGCCTCCAGGCCCTGACGCACAAGGGCTTCGTCATCGACACCATGGAGGTTGCCGCACCGTGGTCGAAGATGGACCAGGTCTATGGCGAGGTATGCGCAGCGGTTTCGGCCGTGGGGGGTGCCAGAAGCGTGAGTGCACACGTGTCGCACAGTTACTTGGACGGAGCGTGCATCTACTTCACGTTCGTCGGTCAGATTTCATCCCGCGACATCAACGACGAAACGACAACGGAACACCAGGATCTTTATCTTGCACTCTGGGACGCTGCGCAACGAGCGGCGTTGCACGCGGGTGGCAATCTTGCACACCACCACGGGGTGGGGCTGAACCGCGGGCGCTTCATGCGGGAGGCACTGGGTGACGCGTTCGACGTGCTCGTCCGGATGAAACAGGCACTCGACCCGAACGATCTCCTCAACCCAGGCAAGTTGGGACTCCCAACCGCGCGAGGCGAAATGGCATTTCCTCCGTCACCGAACGGCATGGCGAGGTGACGCTGCTTTGAGCGTTCTCGTCATCGACGTGGGCACCACCGGTGTTCGTGCGGCCGTGGTACGCAGTGACGCCAGCATCGAGGGATTCACCTACGAGCCACTCCCTCCAGCCAGCCCGTTTGCAGGCCTGGTCGAGTTCGATGGCTCCGCCATGCGCGAGGCTGTCCTCAGGGTGGCGCACGCCGCGATTGCAACTGCGGGCCACGTGCGTGCCGTCGGTATCACGGCACAGCGCGCGAGCACCATCGTGTGGGACGCACGCACCGGAGATCCGCTGGCACCCGGCTTGAGCTGGCAAGACCTGCGAACCGTCGGTGACTGCATCCGACTACGCAACGAGAAGGGCTTGGTGTTTGCCCCGAACCAAACCGCCACCAAACTCACGTGGCTGATGGCAAACGTGGAAGCGGTCCGATCACCCCACGCGCGCGCGGGCACGGTCGACACTTGGGTTGCAGCAGTGCTCAGCAACTTCTCGACACACGTGACGGACTCGTCCAACGCCGCCGTAACCGGCCTGGCCGATCACGCATCGCTCGCCTCGCACCGCTGGTCGAAGAGCGTGCTCGAGACGCTCGACATCAATCCGGATTTGCTGCCTCGCATATCACCCACGATGAGTCACACAGGCGACGCGGCTGCGTTGCCTGGGGCTCCACCGATCATGGCGATGGTGGGTGACCAACAGTCGTCCCTCATAGGGCAGGGTGGCATCACGGCTGGCGCGGCGAAGGCAACGTTTGGAACCGGCGGCATGTTGGACGTCTACGCGGGAATCGCACCGCCGACTCATCTGGCGCGCACCCCCAACGGCACGTTTCCCATCGTGGTGTATTCACAGGGCGACACGTTGCACTGGGGTTCGGAAGCGATCATGCTCACCGCGGGCAGCAACGTGGAGTGGTTGGTGAACGACCTCGGCCTCATTCCCGATGCGCAATCGAGTGATTCTCTCGCGGCGTCGGTGTCGTCGAGTGACGGTGTCGTGTACGTGCCGGCTCTCATCGGCATGGGCACTCCGCACTGGGACTACGGAGCACGTGGCACGCTGCTTGGTCTCACTCGTGGCACCACCAAGGCTCACGTCGTGCGTGCAGTGCTGGAAGGCGTTGCACATCGCGGGGTGGACTTGCTCGAGGCGACCGAGTCCGACACCGGACTACACGTTGAACGATTGCGAGTCGATGGCGGCATGAGTCGAAACTCCGTCTTCACCCAAGCCCTTGCCGATGCCGCGGGTCGCCCGGTGGACGTTTGTCGAGACACCGAAGCCACCACGCTCGGAGCTGCATTTCTCGCGGGTGTTTCCGCTGGCGTGTGGGAAAACCTCGAGCAGGCAACCTCCCTGGTTCGCCCCCTTCGCACCGTGGAGCCGACGGCGACTGGCACACGATCCAAACGCGATGCGCACGCCCCACACTCATCCACTCGGGCACAATGGCACGAAGCGGTTGGTCGTGCGCGGTCCTGGATACCGGAACTCTCGGTCCTGGATTTTTAGCGACTATTCTTTTCACGGCTCAGGCCAGCCACCCCTATGACTCTCCCTGCATCCGTCACACCCCCCACCAAGGCGGACCGCGAGCTGCTGGCGTTCGCCAACTCGGCAGAATTCGCCGCGCGCGATCTTTACGCCGTCGCCGCATCGCTGGCCCTGTTCAACGACGACGAACGAGCCATGTTGGTGGGTTTCCACGATCACCACCGAGCGGCGGGCCAGTCACTGGCCGGAATCGTTGGAGCCCTCGCCACCAACGTTCGTTCCGATGCGGTGTACAACGCATTCCGTGGTCGACTCCAGGGCACCGACAAAAACGCGGTACTCGACGCGCTTCGCGAGTTGGAGAACACGCTCGCCAGCACCCATCTTTCGCTGGTGGGTGCACTCGAGGGGAGCGAAGGTGCCGCGCTCGTGGCGTCCATCCTCAACATCGAAGCGCGACAGTCGGTTGCACTCGCCATCTTGACTGGTCGAGTACTCGATGATGCACTCACCAACTCTGCGGTGGCCTTGAGTCCAGTGGTTGGGTCATGAATCGCTTCTCGCGACGCGACGTGTTGCGCCTCGGTGGAGTGAGCGCCGCCGGCATCCTGCTCGCCGCATGCGGCAAACAAGCCGGAGTTGAAGAAAGCAAGAACGTGAAGTCCATCGGTGTGATGCCAGAGACCGAGGGACTCGCCAACGTGGAAGTTACCGACATCGTCCTGCTGCGCACCGCCGCGTCGCTCGAGTACAACGCGATAGACACCTACGATGCGGCTCTCGGCTTGGGTGTGTTTGCCGGCGCGTTCGCGGCGGCGGGTGACATTGCCAAGCGACTCCGCGACGACCACGCCGGCCACGCAAACGCAATCAATGGCTTGATCACCGAATTGGGCGGAACCCCATTCACGTGTGGCAACCCACGATTGAACGAGATCTACATCGCCCCGGCGCTGGCATTGATCACGGACGCGGACAACGAGAATCCCGCGCTCGATGTGGTGGTGCTGGCTCATGCGCTGGAGAATCTTGCCGCCCAGACGTACCAGGGTGTCGTGACCTTGCTTTCCGATAGGGACCTGCGCCGCGCCGCCATGGGCATCGGCCAGGACGAGGCTCGTCATGCCGCCGTACTGGCTCAAGCGCTGAATCCGGGAATTGCCGGAGTGCTCCCCAGCGTCGACGCCGATACTGGCAAACCGAACGTCGCTGCAGTCCCAAGCGCCTTCGGACCCTTGACTCCAATCTCCGTCACGGTTGGCCCAGTGAACGCCGATGGCACTCGCAACTCGCTAATTCTCGAGACGCCGAGCCTCAATTCGCTCGCCTACGACGACGTGGCCTGCACGTAGCAGCGCATCCCAGCCCGGCCCCGATCTGACGTGGCCTGCGGTTAGCAGCGCATACCAGCCCGGCCCCAAGGAATCGCCGCCGGTCTCTCGACGGTACTTGACAGATTCTGAATTGCAGGAAATACTGCCGAAGTTGCTCACACGCGCACACAGCATCGTGTGAACAGTCTCACCAACATGCCGATTCAACATCCCATCACGCTCGAAACCCTGGCCGTTCAGAACGGCGAGATTCGCCTCGATTTGGCGAACGAAGCCAAGG
>JAFMFM010000070.1 GCA_017856115.1 Actinomycetota bacterium
TACTTCATACAAAGTAAGTGAGCGAGACGGGGCTATCTACCTAAAGATCTAGCCGTATTGCCGGCTGGACTCAGGGGGCATTGAGCGTCAGCGCCATATCAGACCAGACAAAGGTGTGCTGTAGTCCCCGTGCGGGATTCTCACCCTTCGACACTTCTGCATAGAACAACTCGCAACTGGAACCAGTCGCTTCATCGCCAATCGATGAAATCCGAGGATTGTCGGTCAGTCGATAGCCAATTCGCTCCCGCAAGTTGCACGACCGATAAGCCCTACCCGGTGGATAGACGTCTGTCTGACCCGTATTGCCCTCGGCAAAACTTTCCAGCCGAATGTACGAGCCAACTGGGTTCCATCCTGAAACGGTGAACGTGATCAGGTACTTACCCGGACTGAGGATGGTGCCTCTCGGGAGGCTGAAGGTGACCGAGGAGTAGTGAGGGAAAACCACCGCCTGAGAAGTATCAACATGTAGTGAAAAATCGCTTCGACGTGTCGCGAGAGGAATGTCACCCGTGCCGTTATATCTGAGGATGCGAGTTCGAATGGTCGCCGCAACCCCAGCACCAACGCCGGTTGTAGGTCGACCGTCGATGATGCTCACGTGCCCGACTGTTCGCGCAGTTATCGAGTCAACTGGGAGTGGAGTGTCGGTTGAGATTGATTGGCCCAGCTCGAAGGTCTGCGCCGAGAATTCAACGTAGGTGCTGGCTTGATGACTCTTGTTCGTCGCTGGAACGATGTCGCGAGTGGATCCCGCTTCCACGGACCTTGTCGATGGACCAATCCCGACGATCTGTTCGAACGGCCGAGGCGGAAACGTCGCACCCTTTACGGACAACGAGAAAATTTCACTCTCTGGTGTAGCTGCAACTTGTGCTGCCTTCAATGCTGCAGTACGGAAATAAAGGAATCCGTAGTCATTCCAAGGACACTGAAGCCGTGACCCTTGGATCGCTCGACCAGGACAGTGTTCCAGGACGGGCTCGACGAGGATGATATCAACGTCGTATCCATCCACTTTCGTATGTTTGGTCAGCGACTCCTCCAACAGCGACTTCACCGCTGCCTGAATACCGGCTTTCGCCACCGCATCGGAAGTGTCAGATCCTGTGAACCGAACCATGACTCCAAAGACGAGCGCCAGGTAGGCACATCTTCCACCCTGGGTTTCATCAACTGCTGCCGGGTAAGTCATCGGGTAGTACCGCCCGTAGTTCAGGGTTCCCGTTTGCGGATCGTCGTAGGTGTCGATTTCGGCCGTGGTTCGACCGGTCCGATCGGCAGTGGCGAGAATGGGCTGCAATTGCTCAACGACCAGTGCCCACTCACGTTTCTGCAACTCATTGGGCAGTCGTCCAGTTATCTGGGAGATACTTCGACATGGTTTCGACGCGACCCCCGTCGTGGTACTAGCTGGCACTGTGCTGGTGGTCTTCGAACCACTGGCTGTCGACCCAGAGCTTCGCTTTGCGCGTCGCCACTTCAGTGACCGACCCGACTTCACGCAGAGGTACGAAGCGTTCTTTACAACGCGAGTCGTGCCTAGGACCTTGCAGCTCTTGCCCACCAATTGGGGTGTCGCCGCATGCACACCGACGACGTCCGAAGAATCGACGGCGGTGAAGAGCAGAATAGCGACGAGTAGCTGTTTTGAAATCCTCATGTCCGCTCTTTTGCATCGAGAAAATCATCTGGTAGTGAGGTGCCGGCAATGACTGCAGTACGATACGTCTCTACGTCGCGCTCGAACGATTGAGGGCTCTGCAAGAACAACCTGATGAACGTCGGGCTCCATGCGCTATACCAATTGGACCACTGATCCTTTGTCGCTATTTGTCCGGACTCGCGGACAAACTCAAGCACGTGCTCAAGGCCAAATCGCGCAACGAGTAACTCGTTTGCAAAATCCCCTGTTCCCGTACCTCGACAACTTCCTCCACCCGTAGTTTGGTCCTGAATACTGGTCAGCGAGATTGGGGAAGTTAGGCAACGATTGCCTTCGCTTGCAGAGATATTGGGATTGGAGTATGGGCGGTCGTCGATAACAGCGAGCAGCATTGCCCCTTGAATATTGCTAATTCCCGAAGCGAACCAATACGGCATTCGTTCAAGATTTCGATTGACTTGAGTGGGGTTGAAGCCCATTAGAGCAACTTTTCCGCCATGCGAGAACTCGTGAAGAACGTTGACACGAACTCGATAGTGCCCCAGATCCCCACCATTTGAACGTGCAGTGCATGCGTCAACGGTTGCACCCCGCCCACATCGGTGTGAAGTGAAGTTCTCTACGACCAATGAATACGTGCCCGTACCTGTGTATCCACCGGCGATTGGCCCCCAATCTGCGATGTTTTGCCAAGGCGCCGTCGTAACGACAGCCTCCTCATCACTAAGCGATACTGATATTGCGTTCCGATAGTTGGCAAGCTGGGGAAACGAACCGTACTTGAAGAATGCTTCTGCAAGTTGGCGTGTAAGTGCACGATCAGTCTCGCCGACGCTGGCGCCGAACCGATACTCGATGAGTGGCACAGTCTGATTTCGCTTGCGCATGGATGCGACGTGCGTATTGATTTTTTCGGCAACAACTTGCGCGGCCGTGCGACGAGGCACGATGCTGCTAGTCGTCGTAACCGCCGTCGTAGTGGTCGATGCGCTACCTCGAGCTGGTCGTGCAGGTCGCCAAACAAGCCCCCGGCCCGATTTGGAGCACGTATACGACACGCGCTTCACCGTGCGCGATACCCCCGACTTGGTGCACTTCGTACCGCGGATGTCCGGTACCACTCGTGCATCGGCTGGGATGGCCAGGTGTCCGGCAACGATGAGGCCAATGACTGCTGCGGATAGGAGACGTTTCATCGGTCTACAAACGGAGTCCAAGGCCCGATGTGACAAGCTCTAGGCCGACGCTTAGTCTTACCGTCTCGGCCCGATGAGCACCTGGACCACCCAGCAACAATTTGAGGCAATGATGCGCTGGTCGCGCTCGCAATCCGGGTTGGAGGCAGCCATTCGGCTGGCTCGGAAATACGGCATCTCGGAGGATTCCCACGATCTGGTTGCGATGACAACCGAGAAACTCACCGCCGCCTTCAGCCGTCGAACAGAGAGGCTCCCCAACGTCGTCAGCGACGAGGGTGCCATTCGGTACGCCTACCGCTCGATGGCCAATCTTGCCATCGACCTCGCTCGGCGACAACGCAGCGAATCCAATGCACTGGTCAGCCTGGCTCGCATCACGCCGGTTCCACACGGACCCGATCAATCCGTCACTTCCCAGGTGTTCATCGAAGAATTGTTCACTGCGTTGCATCAGGTGACGTCGAATGGATTCACCTGCAGCACGTGCAACGACAGGGTCACGTATGCCGCAGCAACGGAAGTCCTTCATTTGGCCCTTCTCGAAGGTAGCGATGCTGCGGTGGGCGAAACATGGTTCGACGATGTCATCTACTCGGTCGTCGACCGTTACGAAGGTGGAATGAGTAAGTCAAGCGCGGCACAACGTCAGCGTCGATCGCGCTGCAAGCGGTGCGTCATGGAGCTGCTGCAGGCATCTCTTGCACACATGGGGGTTCGACGTGGCTGATATCCGCCTCTCGTACGATCTCCTCGGCCAACGGTGGGAGGGATTCGTGGTGCCCGCCGATCAATGGAGTCGATTGCAGGACGTCACATCGCTGCTCACCATCGCGCGAGATGCGCGAGGCGATCTTGCAGGGTTCATCTTCAATTTCGACGCGGACAGTCCGGACTTCACCGCGTCGCTGCGACAAATCTCCGAATTATTCGGCGATGAGGTGCGCCGCGCAGTCTCATCTCCTTCCT
>JAFMFM010000006.1 GCA_017856115.1 Actinomycetota bacterium
GCCATGTTGCGCGCCGTCGGGCTCGGCGACGGCGATTGGGAGAAACCACAGATCGGAATTGCGTCTGCGTGGAACGAGGTGACCCCGTGCAACGTGTCGTTGCGGCGTCTTGCCGAGCAGTCAAAAGTTGGGGTTCGTGCTGCTGGTGGGGTGGCACTGGAATTCGGCACCATCACGGTGAGCGACGGCATCAGCATGGGTCACGAAGGCATGCGCGCCTCGCTGGTGAGCCGTGAGGTCATCACCGACAGCGTGGAAACGGTGGTGCATGCGGAGCGGTTTGACGGGTTCGTCGGGCTTGCCGGTTGTGACAAGAGCATTCCCGCGATGTTGATGGCGGCGGCACGTCTCAACTTGCCGAGCGTCTTCGTGTACAACGGTTCGATCCTGCCCGGTGTGCACAAGGGCAAAAACATCGACATCACCACCGTGTTCGAGGCAGTTGGTGCGTGTGCGGCGGGAACCATGTCGCGCGAGGAAGTCGACGAAATCGAACGTGCGGCATGTCCGGGTGAGGGTGCATGCGGCGGAATGTTCACCGCCAACACCATGTCGAGCATTGCCGAGGCACTCGGCATGAGTTTGCCGGGTACGGCCTCGCCGCCTGCCGTCGATTCCCGTCGGGATGATGATGCTCGTCGAGCCGGTGAAGCGGTGGTCAACCTGTTGCGTCTCGGCATCTATCCGCGCGACATCATGACCAAGGAGGCGTTCGAAAATGCGATCGCCATCGTGAACGCACTCGGAGGCAGCACCAATGCCGTGCTGCATCTGCTTGCCATCGCCAACGAGGCCGGAGTGGCGCTGTCGCTTGATGACTTCAATCGAATCGCTGCCAAGGTGCCCCACATCGCCGACACCAAGCCCGGCGGCAAGTACCACATGACCGACATCGATCGCGTCGGTGGTGTTCCGGTGGTATTGAAGCATCTGTTGGATGCGGGGCTCCTGCACGGAGACGTGCTCACCTGCACCGGAAAGACCATGGCCGAGAACCTCGCGGAGATCAATCCGCCCGCACCCGACAACGACGTGGTTCGAACCATCGACAATCCCATCCACGCCGAAGGGGGAATCAACATCCTGAGTGGGTCGCTTGCACCGAAGGGTGCTGTGGTGAAGGTGGCGGGACTATCGAAGGATCAGATGACCTTCGACGGTGTTGCACGGGTGTTCGACGGTGAAGACGGCGCGATGGCGGCGATCATGGCGGGGGACATCGCGCCGGGCACCGTGTTGGTGATTCGTTACGAAGGACCCAAGGGTGGGCCGGGAATGCGCGAGATGCTCGCCATCACCGGTGCGCTGAAGGGTGCCGGACGCGGTGCGGACTGTGCGCTGATCACCGACGGACGCTTCAGCGGCGGTACGTGGGGCTTTTGCATCGGACACGTAGCGCCTGAAGCAACCGACGGTGGGGCGATTGCATTCGTGCACGATGGTGACCGAATCCGAATCGACGTACCGAACAAAAAACTGGATCTCCTGGTCGACGACGCCACGATGACCGAGCGTCGCCGCGGATGGAAGCCGAATCCGCCGCGTTATACGAGTGGTGTTCTTGCCAAATACGCCAAGCTCGTGCAGGGTGCCGAGACCGGCGCCATCACCAACATCATCGACTGACTCGCCGCGACAACTCGGGCGTGAAGTTTCTCGTCCTCAGTTTGTGCCGGGCCGAACTGGACGTCTTTGTAGGCGGGTGCCGACAAGGAGCAAGCCCAACACGAGCGTCGCCACGATCACGAATGGCGTTGCGATGCCGTCACCGAATACGAACCGACGGATTCCCAGTCCGACGCCAGCGGTGACGATCCAGAGCACGACGCCGGTTGACAATGCACGTGGAGCCCGCCATGCCTTGGAGCCAACCCAGGCACCAAGCAGTGCAATGAGGAATGGAGCGGCGGTGCGCAGCGTGCCGACGGCGTCGGTGGTTTCATCGTGGTTTCGTCTGCCGACGATGACGAAGATCACCACACAAACGACGTCGAGGATGAACCGCAGCGACGCTGCCCGCCGAGCGGGGTTCATTGTCGGCACGTTTCGCTTGATGCCGCCGACATCGAATCAGACCTCGTCGTAGTACTCGCGACCAAGGTGGGTGATTTGTTCTTCGCCCATCATCCAGCGCAGGGTGTTCTTCAACTTGGTGAGCTGGATGAACAGGTCGTGCTCCGGGTACAGACCATCGGCGACCTGCGGGCTCTTGTAATAGAACGAGAGCCACTCTTGAATTCCGCCCATGCCCGCACGTTGCGCCAGGTCGGAGAACAACACGAGGTCGAGAGCCAACGGTGCGGCCAGGATCGAGTCGCGGCACAGGAAGTCGACCTTGATTTGCATCGGGTATCCGAGCCAACCGAAGATGTCGATGTTGTCCCAGCCTTCCTTGTTGTCACCACGTGGGGGGTAGTAGTTGATGCGCACCTTGTGGAAGACGTTGCCGTACAGCTCCGGATACTTGTCGGGCTGGAGGATGTTCTCGAGCACGCCGAGTTTCGATTCCTCCTTGGTCTTGAAGTTCTCCGGATCGTCGAGCACCTCACCGTCGCGATTGCCGAGGATGTTGGTGGAGTACCAGCCGGAGAGTCCGAGCATGCGGGCCTTCAACATGGGGGCGATGACGGTCTTCACCATCGTTTGACCGGTCTTGAAGTCCTTGCCACTGATGGCAACGCCGCGCGCGGTGGCGAGGTCGCGCAAGACGGGCGTGTCGACGGCCAGGTTTGGTGCGCCGTTGGCGAACGGAATGTTCTCGAGGATTGCTGCGTATGCGTACAACATCGATGGCGCAATCGTCGGGTCGTTGGCGTCGATTGCCTTCTCGAAACTTTCCAGGTCTTGGTGCGCAGGACCCGGCTCGATGAACTTCTCGGTGGAGGCACACCAGATCATCACCATTCGGTCGACCTTCTTTTCGTCGCGGAAACGGTGGATGTCCTCGCGAATCGCGTTCAGCATCGCCCGTTTATTGATGGTGCCGACGGTGTTGTCGGCGCTGATGTTCTTCACGTATTCGCGGTCGAAGGCTGCCTTCATCGGGCGAATGGCGCGCAAGGTGTCGGAGATTGCCTCGATGTGTCGCGGGCCTTCGAGTACCCCGGCACGTTGTGCGGCGACATAGGCGTCGTCCGGGAACGGATCCCAGGCACCCCACTCGATGTCCTCCAACTTGGCGAGCGGAACGAAATCCTTGATCAGTGGCGAACGGTTGTCGGTGCGCTTGCCGAGGCGGATGGAACCCATTTGTGCGAGTGAGCCGATGGGTGTTGCCATTCCACGCTTGGCAAGTTCCACACCTGCGATGAGGGTGCTCGACACTGCGCCAAGCCCCACGGTGAGCACACCCAACTTGCCGGTGGCAGGTGCAATCTTGCGGGGTGAACCAGAGGAAGATGGTGACATTGGTGCTCCTACGCGCTGTGGCGCGACTTACCTAGCCTACGCGCGTCGTCGCAATAGCGTGAAAGCGATGACTGACGCCATGCGCACCGCGGGTGGGGCGCTGTTGCTGGACGGCATTGCGCTGCGCGACCGCATGATCGCCGACGTTGCCCGTGAAGTGGCGAGTTTGTCGAGCATTCCGTGCTTGGCCACGGTGCTCATCGGTGACGACGGTCCGTCGCAGGTGTACGTGCGCAACAAGCATCGCCAGGCCCAGCTCGCGGGAATGACCAGTCGCAACGAAAGGTTGCCCGCGTCTGCCACCGGAGAGGAGGCCGAGCGTCTCATGCGAACCTTGGCCGACGATCCGAACGTGAGCGGCATCATCGTGCAGCAGCCGGTACCCGCACATCTGGACGGCGAACGACTGTTGGAGCTCATTCCCGTGGAAAAGGATGTCGACGGCCTCACCACCACGTCGATGGGTCGGCTCATGCGGGGAATCGACTCCCTCGTGCCGTGCACACCACTCGGTGTCCTTCGACTACTGCAGCACTACGGAGCACCAACTGCCGGCAAACGAGCGGTGGTGGTCGGGCGGTCCAACTTGGTTGGTCTGCCGTTGTCGGTGTTGTTGGCACGCAAGGGAGTCGATGCAACGGTCACGTTGGCGCACAGTCGCACCAACGACCTCGTGGAGGTGTGTCGCGAAGCCGACATTCTCGTTTCTGCCACTGGTCAGGCCCGCAGTATCGGTCGCGCCCACGTGAAACCCGGTGCCTGGGTGGTTGACGTCGGAATCTCCCGCGACGAACGCGGAGTAGTTGGCGACGTCGACTTCGATGCCGTTCAGTCGGTTGCCGGCGCCATCACTCCGATGCCCGGGGGAACCGGGCCGATGACCGTTGCATGTCTGGTGGCGAACACCCTTGCGGCGTGGCGCCTACAGCATTAGCGCAAGTTACGGGTTGCGAGCGATGAAGTCGTTCACAACTCGAGCCAGATCTTCACCCGCGTCCTCTTGCAAGAAGTGTCCGGCGTTCACGATGGTGGTGTGCGGTTGGTCGTTGGTGCCGGGCACTCGCTGTTGAAATCCGCGATCACCGCCGACGGTCACGGGATCCGAATCGCTGAATGCGGTGAGCACCGGTTTGTCGAACGTCTCCAACACCGCCCACGCGGCGCGATTCGTCGCCGACGATGGATCATCAAGGCTGATCGGTACGAGCGTCGGAAACACCCGTGCCCCGGCCTTGTACGACTCGTCGGGAAACGGAGCGTCGTATGCGGCGATGACGTCGGGGGGAAGTGGTTTGCGTGCACATCCGCCCTCGACGATCTTTCCCACGGGGAAGAGTGGAACTTCCTGGCTGAACTTGCGCCAACGCGTGAACCCGTCGCTCGGTGGACGATCACCGACCGGCAGGAAGGTGTTGGCTACGACCAGTCGCGCGAAACGCTCCGGCATTGCGGTTAGTAAGCGCAGGCCGATGAGGCCACCCCAGTCCTGACACACGAGCGTGAGGGACTCGAGATCGTTGGCGACGAGCCATTGGCTCATCCAGTCCACGTGGCGTTCGTACGTGTAGTCGGCGACATCCGCCGGCTTGTCGCTACGTCCGAAACCCACGAGATCCGGCGCGATCACACGATGGCCTGCGGCAGTGAAGACCGGAATCATCTTGCGGTACAGGTAGGACCAACTCGGTTCGCCGTGCATGCACAACACCGTCGTCGCCGCATTGCGAGCGCCAACGTCGTAATGGGCCACCCGCATGGTGTGGTTGTCTTGCGACACCTCGGTGTAGGTGGGTTCGTAGGGCCAGTCGGTGAGTTGGGTGAACCGCTCGTCGGGAGTGCGGAGAATCTGCATGAGCACACCGTAATGAGTCGTGCCGCCGAGAACATCATCGATGCGGATATCGCGGTGTGCCCGAACCGGATTGACGGCGACGAATGACATCGATGCAAGTTTCGGAATCGTAAAAAAGCCAAAAAGGATTCGTTAACGGTTTGGCGCACTCATGGGACAGCTTCTTATCGTTCTCGCCCATGTCACACCGAAGCAGATCACTCATCGTCGTTACGTCGATTGTCGCTTTGTCGGGGATCTTCTCCGTGCATCGCGTGACTGCGGATTCGGCTGGCACGTCGGCGACCCAGGCGGATGGGTCGCCGACTCAGATCGCAGCGCTCTCGCGCTACCTCGACGCTGGTGAGTCGCACACGTGCGTGGTGATAACCGACGGTGGGTTGAAGTGCTTCGGCTCGAATTCCTCCGGACAGATCGGGTCGGGTGGCACCGCGTCGCTGGGTGACTCGACGGCCGAGATGGGCGACGCGCTCATCTCGGTGAATTTGGGTACGGGCCGCACGGTGCGCGCGGTGTCGACGGGAACCGTGCACACGTGCGTTCTGCTCGACGATTTAAGCGTGAAGTGTTTTGGTGAGGGAGACAACGGCCGTTTGGGTTACGCAAGTTCCAGCGACATCGGTCGATCGGCGGCGACGATGGGCGACGCGCTCGTTGCGGTGGATCTCGGTACGGGTCGGACGGCGCGCGCCATAGCCACGGGTGCCGCACACTCGTGTGCAGCACTCGACGACGGCACCGTGAAATGTTGGGGCCTGAACGACGATGGACAACTCGGTGTTGGTGACACCGATGCACGCGGCGATGACCCCGGCGAGATGGGTGACGCACTACCCGCAGTTCAACTGAACCTCGCCGACGGTGTGCGGGTGACCGGCCTCGTCGCGGGCGATGCACATACCTGTGCGCTGTTGTCGACCGGTGCCGTGCAATGTTGGGGTTCGGGGGCCAACGGACGGTTGGGCAGTGGCGACGAGAACTCCCGCGGCGACGAACCCGGGGAGATGGGAACCTCGCTTACCGCGGTGGATCTTGGATCGGGTCGCACCGCAAAGGCGTTGGCTGCCGGCGGATCGCACACGTGTGCACTCCGGGACACCAACGACGTGGTGTGTTGGGGAGTTGGCGGTGAAGGACAGTTAGGTACCGGAGCGCGACTTGATATTGGTGATGCCGCTGGCGAAATGGGGAATGCGCTCACCCCCGTGCCGCTGGGTACCGGGCGAACGGCGCTTGCCCTGAGCGCAGGTGCGGCACATACCTGTGCGGTGCTCGATGACTTCTCCATGAAGTGTTGGGGCAGTGGTGCAAGTGGTCGTCTCGGAACAGGTGACACCGTGAGTCGTGGCGACCAGCCCGACGAACTTGGCGACGCGCTGTCGGTGATTGACCTCGGCACCGATGTGTCGACGAGTTCGCCGTATTCGGTGCGTGCAATCGTGGCCGGCACCGCCCACACCTGCGTGGTACTCGCCACGTTCGCTTTGAAATGTTTTGGATTGGGAACATCCGGTCGTCTCGGCTCCGGCGGCACCTCCACGCTGGGTGATGCTGCAGCCGAGATGGGCGACAATCTCCTCGCGGTGGACCTTGGAACCGACCGCCGCGTGATGTCGCTCACCGAACCTGGCCGTGCCGGCACACCCACCGGCACGGCCGGGGACGGCTCGGTGTCGCTCACCTGGACGGCACCAACCAGCGATGGTGGCAGCGCAGTCACCGACTATGTCATCGAGTTTTCGACCGACGGGGATTCCTGGAGCACCTTCGTCGACGAAACATCGGCGGCGACCACTGCGACCGTGACCGGACTCACGAATGCCACCAGTTACGTGTTTCGGGTGACGGCGCGCAATTCGGTGGCCGATGGTGTGGCATCGAGTGCGAGTGATCGCGTGACGCCAACGACGTCGACCACGACGTCGACCACCACAACGACAACGACACTCGCACCAACCACCACCGTGCCAGTGTCATCGGGCGGCAGCGGTGGCGGCGGAGGCGATGCTCCACCACCCACCACGGTGGCACCAACGACCACCACCACGCTCGCGCCAATCACCACAACGTCGTCGACGACCATCGCACCAACGACAACGACGATCGCACCGATCACCACGACAACTGCACCGGTCGTTGCCATACGATCGCTCGTGCTGCGCCCGTTCGCGCCGCTGGTCACCACACTCACCAGTGCGCAACGTCGCCAGATCGTCACGTTTGCGCGCTCGTTGCGAAACACCGACGTGGTCACGTGTGTGGGTGGAGCAGGTACCGGTCCGGTCAAGTTGCTGCGTGATCTCGCCCGCGTGCGCGCGGCGAACGTGTGTCAGCTGCTTGCCAAGCGGGTTCCAGGAGTACAGGTCACGACCACCGTCGCCATCTCGGGTGAGGTTCAGGTGTCGGATCGAACGTCAACCCAAGCGGCCATCCCGCTTCGCCTCGCCGCACGCGACTTGTCGCGTCGGGTGTTGGTGGTCGCCCGACCAGGCAGGTTGTGAACCCCAAAAAACCGCTGGCAGACTTGAGGTTGCTATGACCACTCGACGCCCGAATGCAGTCGTTCTCGTAGTAGTCGTCTAAGCGCACGTCCGCTCAGACGTGCGTAAAACCTCCCCTCAGGGGAGGTTTTTTTGTGCCCAAAACACGAAAACACGAAATTCACAGCGAGACTAAGAAATGAGGGAGATATGAAGGAGACACTCACCGGAGCCCAGGCGCTCATCCGTGCGTTGGAGCACGAGAACGTGGACGTGATGTTCGGTCTCCCCGGCGGTTGCATCCTTCCGGCATACGACCCGCTCATCGAATCCAAGATTCGCCACATCCTCGTGCGACACGAACAAGGCGCCGGGCACATGGCCGAGGGGTATGCGCACGTCACCGGTCGACCTGGTGTTGCGATGGTCACGAGTGGTCCCGCCGCCACCAACTTGGTGACGCCGCTCTGCGATGCCTACATGGACTCCGTACCCATGGTGGGTATCACCGGCCAGGTACCAACGGCCGCGATCGGCACCGACGCCTTCCAGGAATGCGACACCGTCGGCATCACTCGCAGCATCACCAAACATAACGAGTTGGTGATGAGCGCACAGGATCTGCCCATGGTGGTGCGCCAAGCGTTTCACATCGCCACCACCGGTCGCCCGGGTCCGACGTTGATCGACATTCCAAAGGACGTGTTGCAGAACGAGATGACCTGGTACTGGCCGAGTGACGACGAAGTGCTCGACAGTTTGCCCGGTTACCGACCCAACGTGAAGGGTCACGCCAAGATGATCAAGGAGGCTGCGAGGCTGATTCTCGCCGCACGTCAACCGATTCTCTACGTGGGTGGCGGAGTGTTGAAGGCGCGTGCCGCTGCCGTGCTACGCGAGTTGGCCGAACTCACACAGATTCCGGTGGTCACCACCTTGATGGCCCGCGGCGCATTTCCCGACTCCCATCCGTTGTGCCTGGGAATGCCCGGTATGCACGGCACCGCCACTGCGGTCACTGCCATGCAAAAGAGCGACCTTCTCATTGCGCTCGGTTCGCGTTTCGACGACCGTGTCACCGGCAAGGTGTCGGCGTTCGCGCCCGATGCCAAGATCATCCACGTGGACATCGACCCCGCCGAACAGGGAAAGGTCCGTCGCCCCGACGTTCCGATCGTTGGTGACTGTCGTCTGGTGATCGAGGAAATGTTGAAAGCCATCAACGACCTGCTGCAATCCGGCGAAAAGCAGGCCGACGTTGGCCCATGGCGCAGCCGCGTGAGTGGTTGGCGCGAACAATTCCCGCTCGCCTACGACCAGAGCGAACCTGGTGCGGCGCTCAAGCCACAGTTCTGCCTGGAGAAGTTGCGTGACGGCGCACCCGAGGGCACCATCGTGGTGTCGGGCGTCGGTCAACACCAAATGTGGACCAGCCAATACTGGAACTTCGAAGAGCCCTACACGTGGGTGAACTCGGGGGGTCTGGGCACCATGGGTTTTGCGGTGCCGGCTGCGATCGGTGCAAAGGTTGGTCGCCCCGACAAAACCGTGTGGGCGGTGGACGGCGACGGTTGCTTCCAGATGACCGCGCAAGAACTGGTGACCGCGTCACTGGAACGCATTCCCGTGAAGATCGGCATCCTCAACAACACGTACCTGGGCATGGTTCGTCAGTGGCAGGAGATGTTCTACGACGAGCGCTTCAGCGAAGTAAATCTCTCCGGCACCCTGCCCGACTTCGTGAAGTGGGCCGAGTCGATGGGTTGCGTCGGCATCCGTGTGGAAGATCCACAGGAAGCCGAAGCCGCCATCGACAAGGCGAATTCCATCAACGATCGCCCGGTGGTGGTCGACTTCCGCGTGGCCGAGGACGAGAAGGTGTTCCCCATGGTCCCTGCCGGCAAGAGCAACGACGACATCCTTCTGCACCACTCGCAAGATTCGCGTCGCGAGTTCCTGAAGTGAGCGGAGACTCCCACCAATGAGCGGCAAAAACCCCTACGGTCAGGATTCTCAGCACCATGTGTTGTCGGTGTTGGTTCAGAACCGTCCCGGTGTGTTGGCGAGAGTGTCCGCGCTGTTTGCCCGACGTGGCTACAACATATTTTCACTCGCCGTTGCGCCGACCGAACACCCCGACTACAGCCGCATCACCATCGTGGTCGACCTGGCGAGCGCACCGCTCGAGCAGATGACCAAACAGTTGTTCAAGCTCGTCGACGTGGTGCGCATCAGTGAACTCGATCCACGACACTCTGTGGAACGCGAACTCATCATGGCCACCGTCAAGGCCACGGCCGAACAGCGCGGACAAATCGTGGAACTCACCAACATTTTCGAGGGCAAGATCCTTTCGGTGGGCGTCGATGCCGTCACCGTGAGCCTCGACGGTAGCCCCAGCAACATCGATGATTTCATGGCCGCACTCAACCAGTACGGCATCGTGGAATCGCAGCGCACCGGCTTGGTGGCGCTCCCCAAACTCGACCGTGCAGCTTCTGCAGGCGCGGCAAAGTCACCCAAAGGAAAGGCAAGCTAATGGCAGCGAACGTGTACTACGACAAGGATGCGGACATCTCCATCATCCAGGGGAAAAAAGTGGCCGTGATCGGCTACGGAAGCCAGGGTCACGCTCACGCACTCAACTTGAAGGAGTCAGGAGTCGACGTTGTCGTCGGCTTGCGCGACGGCTCCTCGTCTGCAGCTAAGGCAACCAATGCCGGCCTCAAGGTGATGTCGATTGCCGACGCATCAAAGTGGGCCGACGTCATCATGATGCTTGCACCAGATACCGAGCAGAAGAAGATCTACGACGAGCACGTGAAGCAACACCTCACCGACGGCAAGGCACTCGCCTTCGCGCACGGATTCAACATCCGCTTCGAACGCATCGCTCCGCCCAAGGGCGTAGACGTCATCATGATCGCACCGAAGGGCCCCGGTCACCTCGTTCGTCGCACGTACACCGAAGGCGGTGGAGTACCGGCACTCATTGCTGTGGCTCAGGACGCAACGGGCAAAGCGAAACAACTTGCGTTGTCGTATGCATCTGCAGTTGGTGGTGGTCGCGCAGGTGTAATCGAAACCACGTTCCCCGAGGAAACCGAAACCGACTTGTTCGGCGAACAGGTGGTGCTGTGTGGTGGTCTCACCGCGTTGGTGCAGGCGGGCTACGAAACGCTCGTCGAGGCTGGCTACCAGCCGGAGATGGCGTACTTCGAGTGCCTGCACGAAGTGAAGTTGATCGTCGACCTCATGTACGAAGAGGGAATCGCCGGTATGCGTTACAGCATCAGCGACACCGCCGAATACGGCGACTTGTCACGTGGTCCACGCATCATCGACGCCGATACGAAGAAGCGTATGAAGGCCATCCTCGAGGAGATTCAAACGGGCAAGTTTGCCGAAGAGTGGATCGCCGAGAGCGACTCGGGTCGCAAGCGCTTCAGCGAGATGCGCAATGCCGGCAAGAATCATCCGATCGAAAAGGTCGGTGCGCAGTTGCGTGCGATGATGCCGTGGATCTCCAAGGGCAAGAAGAAGGTATCCGAGGTTTCGGGTGGCTGATTCGAACCCGACAGCGGGTGCGGCACCCGATGTCACCATGTACACCACCACGTGGTGTGGCTACTGCAAGCGCCTCAAGCGCATGATGCAGGATGACGGCATCAACTTCGTTGAAGTCGACATTGAGCAGACGCCAGGAACCGCCGAAATCGTCGAGAAGGTGAACAATGGCAACCAGACCGTGCCCACGTTGGTGTTCACCGACGGCACGGCCATGACCAATCCGTCATTGGCCAAGGTGAAGGAGAAGCTGGCTGCCCTGGCGAGCTGACCCCGCGCCGCGGCACCGCGGCGGCGGATAATTTACCTTCCGTTTACCTTTACGCCAGCACGGAGTTAGCCGTTGCGGCGAGAGTAGGGGGCTGTGACGACGGTGGAGACCCCTGCACCCCGCGAGATGACGGTTATCTATAGTCGCGCCGACCGCGTCTTCCGCGGCATCGTCACCGCCGGAGCCCTCACGTCCCTGATTCTGCTCGGACTGATTGCGTCATTCCTCGTGTACCGAAGTTCCGGGATATTCCGGGAGTTCGGACTCAAGTTCATAACGGGTACCGAGTGGTTTTCCGACAGCTTCCGGGAGGTTGGAGACGAAGCTCGTCCCGACAGCAGTGTTTTTTCAATCGGGCCGATGATCGTCGGTTCCGTGGTGGTAGCGACCATTGCCATGCTGATCGCGGTTCCACTGTCAATTGGCGGTGCGCTGTACATCGAGTTCTATGCACCGCGCTCGATCTATCGAGTGCTTGTTGCGATGTTGGACCTTGCGGCTGCGATTCCCTCCCTGATTTTCGGACTGTGGGGTATCGAGATTTTCACCGCATTCGGTGTGCGGTGGGCAACCTTCCTGAATGATCGCCTGGGTTTTCTGCCGATATTTTCTGTTGAGTTCGAGAATTTCGGTCGCAGTCCGTTTGTAGCCGGCTGTGTTCTGGCGTCACTCGTAGTGCCGATTACGACCTCGGTGGCTCGTGAGGTGTACTCACGGACACCGCGTGACCTCATTGATACCTGTTATGCACTAGGAGGCAGCAAGTGGGGTGCGATTCGCTCGGTTGTCATGCCCTACGGACGTAGCGGCGTCATCGCCGGTGCGATGTTGGGTCTCGGCCGTGCACTCGGCGAAACCGTCGCCATTTATCTCATGCTCAACCTGGTGTTCAAGTACTCGTATCAGATTCTGGACTCGACGGGTGGCAATGTCGCTTCGATGATCGCACTCAAGTTTGGTGAGGCCACCGACAGGGAAATCTCGGCGCTAATTGCTGCCGGGTTGGTGCTGTTCATCATCACGCTGATCGTGAACATGGTCGCCTCCAACATCGTGCAACGGACAACGCCACGATCATGAGCACCGTCGTCCAGTCTCCCGATCAGTCCAAGGTCGAACCGCAGCGGCCGTGGGCCGTGAAACGTGTCGTTCGCGCCACGAATGGACTCCGACTCGCCGTTTTCGCCGTAATTGCAGCCGGCATCACCCTTGTGACCCCCTTGGCGAATGCAGATGGCTGGGCATTGGCGTTTCTACTGGTGAACTTGGCTTGGACCTTGGCGACTGCAGCTCGCCTCGGTGCCAAGGAACGTCGAGATGCCATCGTGCGGGTAGTGGTGTCGTCATTGGCCTTCCTGGCCTTCGTCCCGTGGCTCTCCATTTTCGTTTCGACGGCGCTGAAGGGATACAAAGGTTTGTATCCGGGCTACTTGTTCAACGACATGCGAATAACTTCCTATGACGATGAGCTGACGTTTGGAGGAGTCGGTCACGCAGTCGTGGGATCGCTCATCATGGTTGCCATTGCCACGATTCTCACGCTGCCCCTCGGAATTCTGAGTGGAATTTATCTAACGGAAATACGCGGTCGACTCACCTTCTTGGTTCGATTCATAGTGCAATCGATGGCCGGAGTGCCATCGGTGGTGGCTGGATTGTTCATCTTTGCCACCGTGGTGCAGTCCATGGGGAGGTACTCGGGTCTTGCCGGTGGTGTCGCTTTAGCGGTACTAATGCTTCCCACCGTTTCTCGCACCGCCGAAGAAGTATTGAAGCTGGTCCCCGATGATCTGCGAAGTGCAGGATATGCGCTGGGTGCTCGCCAATGGCGCACGGCACTCATGGTGGTATTGCCCACGGTACGAGCGGGTCTCACTACGGCGGCAATTCTGGGAGTCGCGCGAGTCATTGGCGAAACGGCACCGCTGCTACTCACTTCATTGAACACCAACGGATTCGTGTGGAACCCCATCGGGGGAACACTGGGTTCGCTACCTACGTATATCTTTGCCATGTTTATGTACGGATCTGAATATTCCGTCGCTCGTGCATGGTCCGGTTCCATCGTCCTACTGGCTCTCGTACTTTTCTTCTTCCTATTGGCACGGCGGCTCGGTGGACGTAATGAAAGACGCACAAGAGTAGGTGTTGGTAAGGCAGCGAGTACTTCAGCAGGAACAAAATGATGCAAAGGACAATGAACATGACGAATTCAGACCTCGAAACAACTGGACGAACAAGTGATCCGATGAGTGAAGTCACGTCTTTCCGTGGTCTTGAGACTCGCTCAGTTCATGCCTGGTTCGGCAAACACCATGCACTTGCAGGAGTCTCCTTGCGTTTCCCCGAGCGAACCGTTACGGGTCTGATAGGTCCATCTGGTTGTGGAAAGTCGACGTTCATTCGTTTGCTCAATCGGATGCACGAGTTCATTCCATCGGCGGCCATGGCTGGGTCAGTATTGCTCAACGGCTCAGATATCTACGACCCCTCCGAGGATCCGGCAATGATCCGCCTCAAGGTGGGGATGGTGTTCCAGAAGCCAAATCCGTTTCCGGCCATGAGTATCAGGGAGAATGTCTTGGCGGGTATCAAGCTGGCACATCTCAAGCGTGACAATCATGATGACATTGTCGAGCAGTGCCTCACCCGTGCTGGGCTATGGAAAGAAGTAAAGGACCGCCTGGATGCGTCCGGTGGGTCACTCTCTGGTGGTCAACAGCAGCGACTCTGCATCGCACGTTCTCTGGCAGTGGAGCCACAAGTGCTGCTGATGGACGAGCCGTGCTCCGCACTCGACCCCGGTAGCACGCTGCGAATCGAGGAGACAATCAAGGAGTTGGCGGAAAAGATCACGGTGATCATCGTGACCCACAACATGCAGCAGGCAAGTCGGGTGAGTGACTTCTGTGCATTCTTCCTGACCGATGGCGGTCCGGGGTACCTCGTGGAGGCCGACTCAACACGAAAGATGTTCACCAACCCCAGCGACCCGCGAACCGCGGACTACGTGCAGGGCAAGTTCGGCTGATCGTTCACGTACTGTTCACCAATCGGACGCCCTGTAGTCGTTCGATTGCTAGGTGGTAGTCACCCTGCAAACGTAGTTTTCTCCTCGGTAGTACCACTCACACACAGGAGAAATCATGCAGAAACGATTCAAGCGTTTTGCGGCAGTGGCGATCACTGCTGCGAGCGTACTTTCAAGCGCGTCCATCGCGAAGGCAGAAGATGTAACGGGTGGCGGAGCATCATTCCCCGTCCAGTTCTTGACCCCGGCGATCGCCGAGTTCAACCGCACATTCGGCCACAACATCACCTATACCTCGACAGGTTCTGGAACGGGCAAGCGGAATTTCAAGAGCGGTACGTTCAAGTTCGCAGGCACCGACTCGGCCGTCGGATCGTCCGACACCCCGTCCTTTGGTTGGAACTACGTTCCGTACCTGGCCGGAGCAATCGGTATCGCGTACCGCTTGGACGAAGTCAAGGGTGCGACAATTTCCCTGAGCCCGCAGACCATCAACGGCATCTTCGGTGGCACCATCGAAAAGTGGAATCACCCGAGTATCGCCGCCGACGTCAGGGCGAACCCACCATGGTCGAACACCAAGAAGAAGTCCGACGTCCGTGGTGCCACTGCATTGTGGCAAAACGTGTCTCGCACCCAGGCAAAAATCACCGTGTCGATGCTGCCCTCCACGCTTAAGTCGAACAGGGGCAAGAAAATCGAGTGGATTGACGACACCACAAAGAAGGTGTTGAAGACACTTACGGTGGGGACCAAGGCCGAGGTCAATATGACCTCGACAATCAAGCCGAGTGACACGTTCTCCATAAAGATTGGTGGCAAGACGGTTGCAACCTTCAAGCAAACGCCGGTGAAGCTGCCAGACCGCGCCATCGTGGTGGTGTACCGTGCAGACACCTCCGGTACCACGAACAACTTCTGCCAGTACATGAAGAATGCGATCAACACGGACTGGGCAATCAACGATGCGTTCACATCGTGTATCCCGGGAGGTGTTGCACGACTGGGCTCACGTTTTGTTGGTCAGCCACAGAACAACAACCAGGCCAACTACATCGCTGATACCAATGGTGCCATCGGCTATGCGGAAGTTGCATACATCACCGATCCGCTTCGTGCGTCAAAGGGGATAAAGGCTGCCAATATCCGAAATGCTGCCGGTGCCTACGTTGCGCCAACTGCGGCAGGCTACAACTCCCACCTGGCGGGTGGAACGCAAAATGCGTTTGGTTTGATCTCGTTCGACTGGAAGCAGACCACCAATCGCACCGCGTACCCGCTCGGTGCCGTGACGTACGGTCTCTGCCAGACGAGCGCTGACGCAAAGAACAAGGTGGTGTCGCAGCTCTTCCAGTGGCTGATCACTGACTTCGGACCAAAGAATGCCGAAGCCCTCGGCTACACACCAATCTTGAATGCAGCGGCTGCCAAGTCACTCACACTCGCCAAGAAGTGTGGTGCTGGCTGATTCCAAGTAGTACCTCGCCCCCCCGCGAGGTTGAGATGGGCCCCGGGCATGAGCCCGGGGCCTTTTTCATTCAATGGTCGGGTGTCAACTGCGCAAGAACTTCAGGAGTGGCAGTGCCGCAAGAAGTCCGAGAAGTTGCATCACGATGAACATCGGTACCGACTCGGGGGCGATTCCCGCAAACGAGTCGCTGAATGCTCGGGCGATGGTGACCGAAGGATTGGCCAGCGAGGTGGACGACGTAAACCAATAAGCACCACCAATCCACACGCCAACGGCAAGTGGAACGGACTCGGCTCGATGTTTACCGATGAGGAAGATGACCAGCAATAGGCCGAGAGTTGCCATGGCTTCGCCCAGCCAGATACCGGCGCCATCTCGCACTTTGTTTGATGGTCCGAGAATGTCGAGATCGAACATCAGGTTGGCAATTGCAGCGCCGATGACGCCACCGAAGGTCTGGGCGGCGAAGTACGGCACCACATCGCGCCACGTTCGTCTATTGAGTACGCAATCAGCGATCGTGACCACGGGGTTGAAATGTGCCCCGGAAATCGGGCCGAACATCATGATGAGCGCAATGAGAGCACCGACGGTGGCGCCAGCGTTGGCCAGAAGTTGCAATGCCACATCGTCGGTGAGATTCGTTGCCATGATCCCTGAACCGACCACCGAGACGATGAGAAGACCCGTTCCGACGCTTTCGGCGATGAGTCGCCGTGAGAGAGTTGGGGTCATCGGATGCTGACTCCGAGGTCGGAGATGAGGCTCTCAACACGTCGACGAATCTCGTCTCGAATCGGACGCACCGCCTCCACGCCCAGGCCCGCCGGATCGTCGAGCGCCCAATCTTCGTAGCGCTTGCCGGGGAAGATTGGACACGTGTCGCCGCAACCCATGGTGATGACCACATCGGCCGCCTGCACGATCTCCACCGCGAATGGTTTGGGGAACTCGTTGGCGATGTCGATGCCGACCTCCTGCATGGCTGCAACGGCGGCCACGTTGAGGTCCTTACCCGGTAGTGAGCCGCCCGAATACACCTCGATCTTGCCCTTGGAGAGGTGGCGAACCCAGCCCGCCGCCATCTGCGAACGTCCGGCATTGTGCACGCACACGAACAACACCGAAGGTGGAGCATCGGTAATGAGCCCCCGCACCTTTGCCATGGCACGCAAGCGATCGTCGGCGTAACGAGTGGTGAAAACTGCGACGAATGTGCGAACCTTTGCGTCCGAGAAACTCTCGTACGACTCCCGAACGATGGGTCGAATCTCCGCCTCGTCGAACTTTCCCGCGTACTTGCGTGCGAGTTGACTCACGGCGTGCTCGATGACCTCGTTTTCCTCAGTGGGGGTGTAGAGGCTCATGGGCTATTCCTCTCTTGGATGGGTTGATGTTGAAAACATCGTGATGCGTTCGTGCAGGGTGGTGAAGGTGTCGTTGAAGGCCCGCATGGTGCCCACCTCGGCGGGGTCGGTAACCGACCAGTGCAGGCGACGCAGCGATGCCGGCAGCTCGTCGTGTGCTTGATCGCACACGGTGATGATGGTGGTCGACGGTTTGATCCTGCCCAGTCGGCGTGGTCGGGTGGTTCGCAGATCAAGCCCGTGGTGCTCGGCCACTTCGATGGCCGATGGGTGCACTCGATCAGCCGGCCGTGTACCCGCCGAACTGGCCTTGCGCCCGGTGAGGTGACGCCACAGGGCCGCGGCGAGTTGTGAGCGGGCCGAGTTGTGCGTGCACACGAAAGTGACTTCGCGTGGAACCTCGTGAGCGGCGAGCATCGTGCGATGTTGCGGTAGGAGTCGGACGAATCGTTTGCGCCCATCCGCGTGCGAATTGGTTCGCTCGATGAGACCTGCATGTTCCAACACGTCGAGGTGATGAGCCAAGAGTGCAGACGACAGCTCGAATTTTTCGATGAGCTCGCCGGGTGTCCGATCTGAACGCGAGAGCTCTTCGGCAATCTCTAACCGGCGAGGGTCGCCTAGGGCGGCAAAGACGTTGGCACGACGCTGGAGACTGCTTCGTGGTGTGGTCATGCTCCTACCTTAGGTCTCTCAAACAATGTTGAGAGACTTTGTGCGGTGAATTTCAGGTGAACTCGGAGGTGGCCATGCTCGTGGCCGCGCCCTGGCTCGTGGCCGTGCTCGTGGGTGAACCTATTCGTCCTCTTGCTCGCGCAGGAACTGTTCGAACGCATTCCCGAGATCGTCGGCCGAAGGAAGCACGGTCTCATTTCGCCGGTCGTACTCGGCTTCGAGCATCTGCACGTACTGGACGGTTTGTTCGTCATCTTCGACCGCTGCGTCGTGCAACTCGGTCCAGCGCTGGATGTCTTCGTACAGCCCGGCGTGTTGTGTGGGGACCCCGAGCACGCGTTCGAGATGTCGCAGGAGAGCAGCCGACGACTTGGGATGTTCCGACGACGCCAGGTAGTGGGGTACTCCGACTCGAAGTGATACCGCTGGAATTCGTTGGTGTTCCAGCCGCTCCTGCAACACGCCAATGACCCCGGTGGGGCCTTGGTACCCGGGTCGCGAGAGACCAAGTTTGCTTGCCAAGGCATTGCTGGTGGTGCTGCCGGTGACGACCGGGGTACGGGTGTGGGGAACCGCGTCCAGCATGGCTCCGACGGTGACCACTGCGGCACAGTCCAGGTCCTTGGCGCATTTCACGATGCAAGCGACGAAGGTTGGCCAGTGGAGATGCGGCTCCACCCCGGAAATGATCACCAGATCGCGACCATCGGCGGCGTTCTGCACCGCGACCACCTCGTTTTCGGGCCAGCGAATGTGGCGCTCTTCGTCCTCGTCCATCCACACCTCGGGCCGAGCCTGAGTGAAGTCGAAGAACGGGTCGGATTCGATACTCGCCACCGTGACGCAGTTTCGACCTTCCATCAACCAATCCAGTGCTCCCGTGGCGGCTTTGGCGGCATCGAACCAGCCCTGCAGGGCAACCAGCATCACCGGTCGGTGCAACTGCGACATCTCGTCGGCGTGCGAGTCGAGCACCTCGTCGACGGTGGGGTAGGAATCCGAGAAACGTTGCATGAGTTACGCACACAGGCGATCGACCACGTAGTCGATGCACTCGGTGAGAGCTGCAACATCGCTCGGTTCGACCGCGGGGAACATCCCGACTCGCAGTTGATTGCGACCGAGCTTGCGGTAGCCGTCGGTATCGACGATGCCGTTGTGACGAAGAATCGCGTTCACATCGGTGGCAGCAACTCCCTCGAGATCGATGGTTGCCACCACGTTCGAACGCTGTTCGGGTTTACCCACGAATGGCGCGGCGTAGCTGCTGCGTTCAGCCCAACGGTAGATGATCGATGCCGATTCTTCGGTGCGTCGAGCACACCACTGCAGGCCGCCTTGCTGCAACATCCATTGCACTTGTTGGTCGAGTAGGAACAGCGTGGCGATTGCTGGCGTGTTGTAGGTCTGGTTGGCGCGGGAGTTGTCGAGTGCAATCTTGAGATCGAGCGATGCAGGCGTCCAGCGATGTGATGCTGCAATCGACTCGATTCGCTCGATGGCGCGAGGTGAACAACACGCAATCCAGAGTCCACCATCGCTGGCGAACGACTTTTGCGGAGCAAAGTAATAGACATCGACCCCGCTCGGCGACCACGCGAGACCCCCGGCGGCCGATGTGGCATCCACGAGAACCAGCGCATCACTCGTTCCGTTGTGGCGAGCCGCACTCGCTGCGTGGTTGTCCGTGAGTTGCATGGCGACGCCGGTGGAGGTTTCGTTGTGGGTGAGACACAGTGCGTCGGCTTCACTTGGCCGTGGTTCGGGATGTGCACCCGGATCGCAACCAACGACGATCGGCTCGCCGAGATGCGGGGCGGCCGCAACGGCATCGGCGAACTTCTGTGAGAACTCTCCGAACACCAAGTGCTGGCTGCATTGCCGAATGAGCCCGAACGTTGCAACGTCCCAGAACACCGTGGAACCGCCATTGCCCATCACCACTTCCCAGCCGTCGGGTAGGGAGAACAGCTCTCGCAGCCCCGCACGCACCGAGCCCACGAGTTTCTTGACGGGTGCCTGACGATGTGAGGTACCCATGAGGTGGCGACCTTCACCCGCCAGCGCGTCGAGTTGTGCGTCACGCACCTTGGATGGTCCGCAGCCGAAGCGTCCATCGGCCGGCAACATCGCGGCCGGAATCGCGAACGGAGTAGTGGGCTGCTTCGTCACCGTCTTAGCATGGCAGGGATGTCGACGAGTTCAACACCCACGAACAAGAAGTCAAGGGTGTCGTCTCGCCTCGCCGCAATTGCCGAGTCGGCGACGCTGGCGGTGGACGCCAAGGCGAAGGCCTTGCAGGCAAAGGGTGAACATGTCATTGGCTTTGGTGCCGGTGAACCGGACTTCCCCACACCGGAACACATCGTGGAAGCCGCAGTGAAGGCGGCTCGCGATCCGAAGGCCCACCGCTACACACCCGCTGCGGGTTTGCCGGCCTTGCGCGACGCGATCGTTGCCAAGACGAAGCGCGACAGTGGTTTTGAGTGTGCGTCGTCGCAAGTACTGGTGACCGTCGGCGGCAAGTACGCGGTGTTCGTGGCATTTGCGGCGTTGTGCGATCCCGGCGATGAGGTGATTTGCCCTGCGCCGTATTGGACCACGTATCCCGAGGCCATCGCACTCGCGGGCGGCGTGCCAAAAATAGTCGACACCACCGAGGAGACCGAATTCAAGGTGACCATCGAACAACTGGAACGTGCGAGAACGCCGCGAACCAAGGTGCTGTTGTTCGTTTCCCCCGACAACCCGAGTGGTGCGGTGTACTCCCGCGAGGAAACCATCGCCATCGGCAAGTGGGCTGCCGAGAACGACGTTTGGGTGGTGACCGACGAGATCTACGAGCATCTCACCTACGGCGGTCATCAGTTCCACTCCATGCCCACCTTGGTGCCGGAAATCGCCGATCGTTGCGTGATCGTCAACGGTGTTGCGAAGACATACGCAATGACCGGTTGGCGCGTTGGTTGGATGATCGGACCCGCGGACGTGATGAAGGCTGCCATCAACTTTCAGAGCCACACCACCAGCAATGTGTCAAACGTGGCACAGTATGCGGCACTTGCGGCACTCACCGGCGGGCTGGATGACGTTGCTCGAATGCGAACCGCGTTCGAGCGGCGCGGCACACTGATGCACGACATGCTCACGCAGATTCCTGGTGTCACATGTATGAAGCCGCAAGGTGCGTTCTACTGCTTCCCCAATTTCAGTGGGTTGTTGCATCGCAACATCGGTGGTGTCACCGCCGACAACACCATGCAGTTGGCCGACCTAGTGCTCGATCGGGCCAAGGTGGCATTCGTGCCCGGCGAGGCCTTCGGTGCGTCGCGGTATGCGCGTTTCTCGTTTGCGCTCGGCGACGACGATCTGCGAGAGGGCATCTCGCGCCTCGCGACACTGGTCGCTGGCTGACCAGGTTCATTGCGGCGTGAGCCGCTGGCTCAGGCACCTGCTACCGTCGTAAGTGCCGCAGCAATAGTTGTGGTGCATGTTCGTCAGCGAAGTCCGGTGAGATTCCGGCACTGTCCCGCAACGGTAATGCGACATCCGATACGTGTCGGTAGGTCGCAAGTCCGGTCGCCTGTCGAGCGTGACTGATCTACCGCTCTCGCGAGAAGAGCAAGGAGAACATCATGAAGCAGTTTCGAGTGGCCGGCCTCGCCGGTCTCTTTTTTTTGGCAGCGTCGCTGGTTGCGTGCAGTGCATCCGACGGCGAATCGGTGGCAACCAACTCGACCATTGCTGTGGCTGCAGAGACCACGGTCGCCGAGGAGTTCCCGGTCACCGTCGGTGACCTCACACTCGAGTCGGAGCCACAACGCATCATCTCGATGTCGGCGACGGCAACGGAGATGCTGTTTGCAATCGGTGCAGGTGACCGCGTGATTGCCGTCGACAACTTCTCCAACTTTCCGGAGGAGACGGCATCCATCGAGAAACTCGATGCCTACCAACCCAACGTTGAAGCCATCTCCGAATTGGATCCCGATCTGGTCATCATCAGTTACGACCCGGGCAATCTCGTGGAGCAGTTGACCACGCTGTCCATTCCCGTGTTCATTGGCGGCGCCGTGGCCGACTTGGTTGGTGCGTACGAGCAGATCGAACAACTCGGCGCACTGACCGGCCTACTCGCGCAGGCCATGCAGGTGTCGAGCACGATGCAGTCGGACATCGATGCGATTGCTGCAGGTATCAGGAAATCTGATCCACCGCTCACGTACTTCTACGAACTGGACCCAACGCCGTACACCGTTACCTCCAAGACGTTCATCGGCGGAATCATGGACATGATGGGTTTGGTCAACATCGCCGATGGCGTGGAGCAAGGCAACGATTATCCCCAGCTATCGGCCGAGGTGATCGTGGAGAAGGACCCCGACATCATCTTCCTCGCGGATACCAAGTGCTGTGCGCAGTCGGCGGCGACGGTGGCTGCTCGCGACGGGTGGGGAAGTCTCAACGCCGTGAAGACCGGTTCGATCATCTCGTTGGATGACGACATCGCATCACGTTGGGGTCCTCGTCTGGTGGACCTCGTACGCACGGTCGCTAACGCCATTACCTCGGTACTTGCGAAGTCGTAGTCGGAGCACCGGAGACTCGCCATGACCACCTCCCGAGCATTCGACGAGGCGCGGGGAAGCCGTGTGCGGTGGTGGGTGCTTGGTGGTGTGTCCGTGGTGGTGGTCGGGCTGTTGGGATTGGCGCTCGGGCCGGCAGGTCCGGCGTGGTGGCGGGTGCCGCTCGCGGTGTTGGATCGTGTACCACTCGTTTCCATCGACAGCGGAGTAACCGACGCGCAGTGGAACATCGTGTGGCAGATTCGCGCCCCGCGCGTGGTGTTGGCTGCGCTGATTGGCGCCATGCTCTCGCTTGCCGGCGCAAGTTATCAAGGGGTCTTTCGTAATCCGCTCGTCGACCCGTACCTGCTCGGTGTTGCCGCCGGCGCGGGGCTCGGTGCAACCGTGGCGTTTTCCGTCGCTCGTGGGACAACGTCGACGTGGCCCGTCGACCCGGTGCCGCTGGCGGCCTTCGCCGGTGGTGTCGTCGCGGTTGCGCTCACCTACACCGTTGGCACTGCCTTTGGTCGTTCACGCTCGGCCACAACGCTCGTGTTGGCGGGCGTGGCGGTGACGTCCCTGGCGACCGCAGTCCAAACGTTCGTATTGCAGCGCAATAACGACGTGGTGCGGCAGGTGTACTCGTGGATCCTGGGACGCCTCACCTCTGCGACGTGGGGCGACGTGCGTCTCGTCATTCCGTACGTCTTGGTGAGTTCGATCATTCTGCTGATGTATCGACGAGTCATCGACGTGTTGCGGGTGGGTGACGACGAAGCACGTGCCCTCGGTGTGAACGTGAACCGGGTGCGAGTGGTGGTGGTGCTTGCAGCAACGCTCGGCACCTCTGCGGCGGTTGCCGTGAGCGGGTTGATCGGATTCGTCGGCATCATCGTTCCGCACGCGATTCGATTGTTGATGGGATCGTCGAATCGGGTCGTGCTACCCCTCAGCATGTTTGCGGGCTCGGCATTCCTCATCGCTGCGGACATTCCTGGGCGACTGCTCACGTCACCGTCCGAGACCCCCATTGGCGTGGTAACGGCATTCTTCGGCGCACCGTTCTTTTTGTTCCTGCTTCGGACGCGGGAGGCTCGTCAGTGATGATCGATGCGAATGGAATTCGGCGATGACCTCGCTCGTCCTTCGACAGGTGCGTGTGGAGTACGGCGGATGTGCGGTGGTGAGCAGCGTGGACGAGTCGCTGGCTGCTGGTGAGTGGTTGTGTCTCATCGGTCCGAACGGTGCCGGAAAGTCGTCGTTGTTGCGTGCCGTTGCCGGGCTCGTGGAGTACTCCGGTGAAATCGCCTTCGATGGCGTGGCATTGGACGCGTTGAGTGCCCGTGAACTGGCGCGCAAGGTGGCCTTCGTGCCGCAGAATCCACTGCTGCCGGACGATATGTCGGTGAGCGAGTACGTGATGCTCGGTCGTAATCCCTACATCTCGACCTTCGGCCGGGAGTCGGTACGCGATCGCGGTGTGGTGACCGCGCTCGTCGAGGAACTGTCGCTCTCCGTCTATGCGCGGCGCCCGCTGGGAACGCTCTCGGGTGGTGAGCGCCAACGCGTGGTGATTGCCCGCGCTCTCGCTCAAGAAGCACCGGTGCTGTTGCTCGACGAGCCGACGAGCGCCCTCGACCTTGGTCATCAACAACATGCACTCGAACTTGTCGACCAACTGCGTCGACGACGGAATCTCGTGGTGGTTTCGGCGATGCACGACCTGACACTTGCCGGGTTGTATTCCGATCGACTTCTGTTGCTGCATCAGGGTGTGGGTGTGGCGCGCGGTAGAGCACAGGACGTACTCCGAAGCGAAACACTCGACGAGTTCTACGGTGTTTCGGCACGAGTGATACACGAGGGCGACGGTACGGTGGTGGTGGTGCCACAGCGAAGTCACGGCGAGTCGTAACCAGCGTGGATGCCTCAGCTGCACGAGCACTCGATGCACAGGTTGTGGGATGCGCTGCCTCGCATCAGCGACTACTTACTGCAATAGACGAATTGACCGATGAGGATTGCCGCACCCAATCGCCGCTGTCGGGTTGGACGCGCGGTCACGTGTTGAATCATCTTGCGCGAAATGCCGACAGCCATACGAGAATGTTCGAGGCGGCTACCCGTGGCGACGAGGTGGAACAGTACGCGGGTGGGATGGCGGCGAGAGTCGCAGAGATTGACGCGGGTGCACATCGTCCGGTAAGTGACCTGATCTCCGACGTTCGTGTATCCATCTACACGCTCGAGGCGGCGTGGGCCGGGGCAACGGCAACGACCTGGGGTGGGTTCGGTATCAAGTCGCATTCCGATGGTTCGCGAGTGGCAATAGCCGATTTGGTGCTCATGCGCTGGTGCGAGGTGGAGGTGCATCATGCCGACCTGAATATCGGGTACACCTGGCAGGACTGGGATCCGCTTTTCGTGCGTTACGACCTGGATCGAAAGGTGATGGCTTGGAGGGCAAGGAAACCAATGGGTCTCACCACCCTGCCCGACGCCGTGCAACGTCTGTCACCGAACGAACGATTGGCGTGGTTCTACAACCGAGTTACCGTGAACGGCGTTGCACCAGCAGACCCCTACTAGTCGGCGGTTGACGAGGAGAGACACGTGCAGAGCAGGTTGTGGGCAGTGGCGGTGTCGGCGATGGTCCTCGTATCGTGCGGCGGTGGCACCGGAGACTCGACTGGTGCAACAGGTGGTCCACGCGATGGTGTTCACAGCCACGGTAGTGCTGGTGCGTTCAATACGTCGCTAGTTGCCGACGACATCATTGCCGACGTCACCGTCGATCCAGCCAAGGTGGGTGACGTCATCATCCACATGGAATTCGCCCCTCCGGGCGGGAAGTTGCAACAGGTGATGTCGGTAACCGGATTCCTTCGTCCGATCGATGACGAACAGCAGGTTCTGGACCTCGTGTTCCAAAAGAGTGGTGTCAACCATTTCCACTACGACGTCAGCGTTCCTTCGGCCGGAGAATGGACGATCGAATTCGACGCCACGTTGGCTGACGGCGCTTCGGTGCGTTACGCCACGACCGTAATGTTCGAGTCGTAGTCGGGTCAGGAACCGAGATCGAGCACCACGAGGTGGTGCGGCACGCCGGAGGCTGGCTCGATGAACTGTTCGCCCTCCACCGAGAACGCGCATCGTTCGTAGAAGTACAGGGCGCTGTCACGTGCCTTGGCCCATACCCATCGTGCACCGAGTGATCGTGCGTGGGCGATACCAGCATCGATCAGAGCTCGACCAACCCCGGTGTTCTGCATTGCATCACGCACCGCCATTCCACGAAGCTGCACGGCTAACGGATCCTGGTCGCCGGGCCAGGGGCGCACCAGCCACGTGGATGTTGCAACGATCGAGTGGGAGTCGAGCAGTGCTGCGCCAATGTGCACGGTGGTGGACTCGTGGTCGCCGTCGTATGCGGCATCACGCGCAGGTGTGCCGCGACGTAACACGTCGAGGCGAACGGGCAGGGCTTCGTCGAGTGAGATACGGCGAACGATGAAACTCGGTGAAGTCATGGAATTGAGTCTGGTGGCGACTGGAGGTCGATCGACCGGTGACAGAGCGCGGAGCCTTCGGCGCGGTCGTGGGTGACGTGCACCACCGTGGTGCCGAGGTGATCGAAGAGGTTGCGGAGGTCGGCCAGCAGTTGCTCGTGCAGCAGGGGGTCGAGTCCGGTGAGTGGTTCGTCGAGCAACACCACCCGTGGCGTCCCGGCCAGCGTGCGAGCCAGTGCCACTCGTTTGGCTTCACCTCCCGACAAGTCGGATGTTTCCCGGTGGGCAAAATCGTCCAGACCAACGCGCGACAGCCACTCGTCAGCGACACGATTGCGTTCCCGCTTGGAGACACCGCGAACACGGAGCGCGTACGAAACGTTGTCGGCGACGTTGAAGTGGGGAAAGAGTTGATTGTCCTGGAAGACGAGCCCCACACCACGACGATGCGCGGGCACGTGTGTGACGTCGACGTCGTCGACATGGATGGCGCCACGGTGAACGGGAAGTAGACCGGCGATCGCATGAAGCAACGTGGTCTTTCCACACCCACTCGGACCGTGGATGGCCAGTCGTTCGCCTGATTGAACGGAGAGTGAGACACCGTGGAGAATCAAGCGTTCGCCTCGTTCGACGGCGAGGTCAACGACGCGAAGCATGCTCACCCCGCTGGAGCGCCATCTCCACGATTGCAAGTGCCATCACACACACCACGACGAGAATCGACGCCAAGGCGAATGCCTGTGCCCGTACCTCATCACCCGTTCGTGAGAGCAATCGGGCGATGGCTACGGGAATCGTCTCGGCACCTTCGCGCGACAACATCGATGCCGCACCAAACTCGCCGAGCGATACGGCAACGACCAAACCAAGTGACGCAACGATTGCGGGTCGCATTCGTCGTAGGTCGATGTCGATGAAGCGTCGCCCACCGCCGGCACCGAGTACTGCTGCGGCCCGATGCAAGCCGACCGGCGTGGTGCGCCAGGCGGGAACCAGCACTCGCACCGCCAGCGGAAACGAAACCAAGGTGTGGGCAAGTGCCACGAACCACCAACGAGAGCGCCAATCGAACCATCCCGAGTCGAAGGTGACGAGCAGTCCGAGCCCGATGGTGACGGGAGACATTGCCAAGGGCGCCAGCGTGAGCGAGTTCACCACGTTTCCACCGGTTCGAAGTCTGGTGATTGCAAGGGTCGCCAGGATGCAGAGCACCGTTCCGACGAGTCCTGCTACGAGTGCCGTTCGGGTCGATGTCCACACACTCTCGATGAGTGACGTGTTGAAGATCGATTGCCACGCACGGGCAGAGACCGTGTCACCCACGTGAACGGACTGCCAGAACAGGGCCGAGAGTGGCGCAATGACGAAAGCAACCGTTACCGCTGCAATTGCGATCGCAGTACGACGCCGATTGTCGGGGATCGTGGGGAGCATCGCCGACGGTGCGCGGGTTGGCTTTCCATTGCTGCGAGCCAGGAGGTGAATGGCGCCCGCCACCACTCCGATACACAGCATCTGGAGGAGGGCCAGTACCGAGGCGCCACCCACATCACCGATGCCGAATGCACGTAGGGCAATGTCACTTTCAATGGTGCTTCGTCGCGGACCCCCGAGTACCCGAATGACGGCGTACGAACTGAAGCAGTAGAGGAAGACGACGGTGCCGGCCGATGCGATGGAGTTGCGCAGCATCGGCACGGTGATGGTTCGCCACGCCGTGGGCGGTGTTGCGCCGAGTGTTTGCGCAGCGAGCGAGAGTTGCGCATCCAACGACTCGGCGCGTGCACCGACCACTCGGACCACCACGGCGATGTTGAAGTAGGCATGGGCAATCACCACTGCGAACACGCTGTAATGCAACGATCGCGGTAGTACGGCAAGGAATGCGGTGGCAACCACAACGGAAGGCAGGAGAAAGCCGACGGTCGTCACGGCGCGAAGTGCGCGACGCCCACGAAACCGGTGCCGGGAGATCAACCAGGTGACGGGCCCGGCAACGACGAACGTCGCTACGACGCTGAGCACAGCCTGCCAGGTTGCGAACCACACCACGTTCCATGTGGAGCGACGCGTGAGGATCCGAGTGACATCATCGAAGTCGGTGTCACCAGTGACGAGCAAGACGACGGGCACCACCAGGAATGCAACCAACCATGCCACGGGTATGAATGCCGCTCCAGGACCGACGACCGGGTGAAATACCGGGTCGGTCGAAGGGTGAGTACGAGCCGATGTCATCGCAACACGATGTCGCTGTAGGTGTCGAGCCACTCGACACGACGCAAAGCAATGATGGCAGGGTCGATTGTCAACGGATTCTCGGGCCGCAGTGAATAGTCGAGAAACTCTTGCGGCACCTCGGCGGTGGTGTTGATTGGCCAGACGAACTGGGTGAGTGGGAGATCCTCCTGGAAAACCTTCGACACGAGGTAGTCGATCAACGAACGTGCGGCCTCCTCGTGCTTGGTGCCCCGGAGAATGCCCGCGAATTCGTACTGCCGGAAGCACGTGAGTGCAGCAACGGCGGTTGGAGCCCGTTCTGGTCGTGGTTCGGCAAACAACACCTCGGCGGGTGGGCTCGTTGCATAACTCACCACCAGTGGGCGAGTGCCATCCGACGCGGCGGTGAAGTGCCCGTAGTACGCGTCACTCCACGATTCGACAACGAGCACGTTGTTGTCGCGAAGTGCCTGCCACCAATCCGGCCACGCATCTCCGAACTCGGCGATGCTCGCAAGCAAGAACGCGAGTCCCGGCGATGATGACACTGCGTTCGGAACAACTAGCAGGTTCCGGTAGGTGGACGAGGTGAGCGCCTGCAGGGTGAGTGGTGGCGAAACGTTGCGTTCGGCAAACCACTCCTTGTCATAGTTGATGCACACGTCGCCGGAATCGACCGGAGTCACCGCACCGTTCGGTGAGAGGTCCCGCGCCGTCGGTTCGAGATCTTCGCGGTGAACGCTGAGATAAGGCAGGAAGACGTCGGCTGCGAGTGCTCGCGACAGCAGGGTGTTGTCGAGACCCCACAGCACATCGGCCTCGGGATTTCCGGATGCCAACACCGCCTTGGTGACCAGGGTGCCGGCGTCGCCACCACGAACGATGTCCACACCGATGCCCGTGCGGTCAGTGAAGGAGTCGAAGATGCCCTCGGTGGGCGTGAATGAGTCGTGGGCCAGCAATCGCAGCGTGATCTTCTCGGGTCTGCCTCGCTCCACGGTGGAGCACGCGGAAACACCCAGACCAATGGCAAGTCCGACGATGCCCCACACGAGTCGTCGCCCCAGGGGAGTGACGCGTGCGTACCTCACGAGGCAACACCCTGCACGTTCGCGGAGTCGACGGTGACGATCAATCGACCAGAGCCGACGGACACTCGTACGTTGGTGGAGATTGCACGGTTGCTGATGCCTCGCGATGCGGCGACCCTCAATGAATCGTTGGAGAGGGCCCATTGCAAGCCGCTCGTCGTCACCTCGTGCGCGTCGCCGCCGAACGGGAGCAGCCCCACATTGTCGCCCAACTCACAGGCGATGCTGATCGTGGCACCATCTCTCACGGCGTACGCCCGCGAGCGTGCAAGCCGAGCCTCCACACGGGCATCGCGCAATTCATCGATGAACATCACCGCAAAGAGTGCGAGTTGATGGTCGAGTCGGCCCCCACCGCCGCCAACGAGGATCACCCGTCGGACGCCGCGATCACGCACGAAACGAAGGGCGAGTTCGGCGTCGCTCTCGCTCTTGTCGGCTGGGTGTCGGACCACCTCGGTACCGAGGGCTCGGAGTGCAGAAAGCGCCGTCGGCGAGATGGAGTCCATATCTCCGACCACCACATCCACCTTGAGTCCGAGAAGTTGGGCGACTTCCACGCCCGAGTCGGCTGCCACCACGAGCGAGTCTGCGGGAATCGTTCCGAGTGGTGGAATGTCGACGGTCTCGCCACCGAGCAGCACGATGGCGGTGGAACCCGATGGTGCTTCGGTTGTCATGTTGCTCCCTCCGCTGGCATTACCCAGATCAGGTCTGCGGGTCGGTGGTGGCTTCCACCCTCTCAGTCCGAGAACTCCGGACTCCCCGTGCGTGTGACCGAAACACTAATGGCATCGGCACAGGAGGGAATGCGGACGCTCGGTAGCCTGCGGGGCGTGTCGGATTCCAAGACCTCGCCGCTCGCAGCAGGCGCTCCGGCACCCGTTTCACCGTTCGATTCGGAACAGCCGCGCGACACCATCATTTCGGTGACGCCCACCGCCCTTGCCAAGTTGAAGGAGCTCCGCTCCACCGAGCCCGATGCCGAAAAATTGGGTCTTCGTCTCTCCATCATCTCGGGACCAGGCGAGGATTTCCGCTACGACCTGGTTTTCGAGGAGTTTCTCAAATCGGCGTTCACCGACGAAGTTCGCACCATCGATGGTTTCAAATTCATCATGCCCGGTGGCGACGTGGATTCACTACGAGGCTCGGAACTCGATTACAACGAGCAGGCCGGACTGGTTCTACGCAACCCCAACCGTCCGAAGGCGCCCGTGGTGGAGGGCCTGGTTCGTGACGACGAAACCTCAGCGCAGATCGAGGCGATCGTTTCGGTCGACGTGAACCCGATGCTGGCGGCCCACGGCGGATTCGTGACCTTCGCCGGCCACGACACGCAGGGCACTGCGTACTTCACCATGGGTGGTGGATGCCATGGTTGCTCGATGAGCAAGCAAACCATGTTGGAGGGTGTGCAGAAGATCATCACCGACCAGGTGGGCACCATCACCCACGTGCGCGACCTCACCGATCATGCAACGGGTGCGAATCCGTACTACCGCTAATTCGACGTTCCCACCGTTCGTCAACCGTCGCCGCCGCGTCGCTGTGCTGCCGCAGCTGCCAGACATGCGGTCGGGCTCTTGCGGGTGACTCTTTGTACTTCCTTGTTTGGCGACGTGTTGACCCCACGTTTCCAATCGTCGAGGTAGGGCTGTGGCCACACCTCGCCCCGTCGCAGATTTTGCTCCGACATTGGACAGATGCGTGATATCCCGAAGTGCAGGTGGCAGAGCGTGGTCTTGGCGTTGCCCGATTGTCCGACGGTGGCGATTTTCTGGCCCGACTCCACTCGTTGACCCTTCTTGACCATCAGACGGCCCAAGTGCGAGAAGTAGTAGCGAACGAAATCGTCTCCGTGCATGGTGATGGTGAGGCCACCACGAGTACCCGGGTCGTCGATGGCCGGATCCCATTTGTCGGTATCTCGCACGTCGGTGATGACACCCGAGATCGGCGCGCGCACAAGTTGACGGCAACCGGTGAGATCGACTGCGGGATAGTTGAGGTGATCACGCGGATAGAACACACCCGGGCCGGAGACCGGGAAGGTGTACACCCATTCGTTTCGCTTCTTGCGTTGGTCGTCCTTGCTGTCGCTGTTCGCCGAGGTAGCCGAACGGACGCCGATGGTCGGAACATTGGAGTCACTGACCACCGTAAAGGTGGAGGCCATCGTCGCGATCAACACGACGGCCGGCCACATACGACTATTTCTTTCTGAAGCCCTTCGGGCATTTTGCGGCGACGACCTTGCGTACGACCTTGCCCTTCACGCAGGTAATGGACTTGGTCCTTTTTGACTTGACCGTCGACTTTTTCCCTGAAGGTTTGGAGGTAATTCCGACGTCACCCCCCCGGGCGGTGTCACGTATTTGCAGGGTGCCGCGCTTGATCGTGTACGTAACGTCTCCGAGAACACCCGGTGTGGCAGTGGCGTAATACAGCCGGTAGACGTTCGGTGAGACTTCGTATCCAGTTGGATCGAGACGTCGCAGGTCGGATCCCGAGCCGGATATGCGTTCGGGAGTGGACCAGCGGAGGCCATCGGTGGACGTCGAGGTGTAGAGCTTCTGGACACGGTCACCACAGCCAGGACCATCCGCCAGCACCATCAACCAGTCACCATCCTTTGCGCGCAGAATCTCCGGATCGACGGCGATCCCGTTTTCGAGACGCCATCCGGGTTCCTTGCTGAACGTGATGCCATCAGTCGAGATGTAGCTCGCCAGTTTCTCGGTACAGCTGGCCTCGACGGGAGATTCAACGACGTATAGTCGGACTCGACCGTCGGGAGTTACGACCGCATCGGGAACACCCCACGCCTTGGTGTTCTGGGAGACGGTCAACAATGGACTCGCTACCGTCGATGCGCCAACGGAAGTGCACGCAGCCGTCGTGCAGGGAGCGGATGCGACCGATTTCGTCGGTGCACCCTGTGTGATTTCTACGAAGTACGCCCGTCGAGTTCCGTCGGGCAGGGTGATTGCAGTGAAGTCACTGCCGAGACGACCAGTTACGGGGACGGCGACGCAGGATCCGGCATCGGAGCAGTCGGCGACAGTGGTTCCAGAGAGCCCACCCGGGTACCACAATCGATCGGCGCTCCCAGTGCGTTCGACATGGGGCGAAACTCCGGTGAGTCCGAGGGAGGTTGCATCCTCCTTCAACTCCCACTCCACCACGGCATCGGCTGGAGCAACGGGTAATGCCAGAGTCGTAAGGGCAGCTGCTGAGAGAAGTGTGATTCGACGCATATTGTTACCGTACCAAGGTGCGGTCATACCTCTCTTGCTGGCCATCACCAAGCAATGTCACACCCACCACGGTGGGGCAGACGAACAGTGTCGGCCACAACATGAGCAGCTGGCGCAAGACCAAAATGAGCGCTTCAATCTGGTAAGTCTGGGAATGATCTCGTGATAGCACCTACGATGAGTCAAGGGTTCACATGATGATTGCGATGCTTACATGACCGAAACGATGGATGAGCGCGATCAATTGATTGCCGATCTCCTCGAGGAGGCCCACGGTTTGAGGATGAAGTACGAGGAATTCAGCCAGTACACCGAGTCGAAGGTCGCCGAATTTGTCATCGCCCGCAAGGAACTCACCCAGGAGCGTGATAGTGCCGTGCACCACCTGTCACTTGCCCAACGAGACCTCCAGGTGTTGCGCCAGAGACAGGATCAGCTTCAAGCACAGATGATTCAGATCAACTCGAGAATCGACAAGTTGACAAAGCAGCGCGACCGTGCCCGTGAGCGAGTAGCCGCACTGGAGGCGTCCCGGGCGTTTCGGATTGCCACGAGACTGCGAAAGATGTTCGGCAACTAGACCGCTATCGGGTTGCGAGGAACTCGGCGAAGAGCGAGGTCCATTCGGGTTGCCATTCGTGCGACCACGACTCGTCAGTTACGAGCTCGGCGGTGGCGATACCGGTGCGAGTGAAGGCTGCGACCGAATCGCTCGCACTCGGAAACAGGATTCCGGCGGTGCCACCACCGGCCAACGGAACGACGGTGTCCAGAGTGCCGTGCAGGTGAAGTGCAGAAACGGGGTTCTCAGGTGAACACGCATCGATCATCATCGCGCCGGCGGCAACTCCGATTGCCGTGACTCGGGACGACAACTCGCATGCCAGACGGTATGCCATCATTCCGCCGTTGGAATGACCCACCACCCAGATTCGCCGTAGGTCGATGTCGTAACTCTCCGTGAGTTCTCCGATCAGTTGATCAAAGAAGGCAACGTCATCGACAAAGCCAAGTGTGGAGAACGGACAGCAGGCCCCGGCATTCCACGACTGTGGAAGACCGTCCTCGGATCCGCTGCCGTTCGGATACACCACGATCGGATGTATGTCGTATCGGTCGGCAAACGACTCGTCTATGTCAGACGCATCACTCATCATCTGTGCGGTACCACCGAATCCGTGGAGTACCACGAGCAGAGGTGCCGGCCCTTCATCGGATAGGTCGACCACTCGGTACGTTCGGGTACGACCATCGAGCGTGATGATCGAGTCGAACCCGGGTGGTACGACACTTGCCGGCCTTGGTTCTGGTAGCGGCGAGGCGCCAATAGTGCTCGTTGGGACGACTGCATCGGTACTGACGGCTGCAACGTCATCAACGTTGCCATCGCTGGCGGACGACGAACAGCCGGAATACGCCATCGTTACGAGGACCACGAGGGCAAGTCGGAGACCGCGCATCGGCGCCCAACCTATCGTTGAGACGAATCCGTCGCGATGGGACCGGTGTCGCTCGGTAGTCTCCGTGCGTGGCTAAACCGAATGATGAGTCGAGCCAACTTGCCGGCTCTACCCCTGATCCAAAATCTGCGACGGTGCACACCGCACAGGTAAATGCACGAGCCGCACGTCGAACGCCGGACCCCGCGGATCTCGAGCGCGTTCGGCGCGGACATATCGCGTCGCTGTCCACAGCGACCATCGATTCACCCGAGGGTCGGGTGGTGTTCAAGATCGGTGCGTACGACTTCCTTCGCAATGGCGACTCTGCACCCGACACCGTAAACCCCAATCTGTGGCGTCACGCCGTTCTCAACGCACACCACGGACTGTTCCAGGTGATCGACGGAGTGTGGCAGGTTCGCGGTTATGACATCTCCAACATCACCTTCATTCGTGGCGAGACCGGGTGGATTGTCGTCGACCCATTAACAACCGAGTTCACCGCCCGAAGTGCCCTCGAGCTCGTAAATCAATACGTTGAACGGCGCTCCGTAACCGCGGTGATTTACACCCACTCCCATGCCGACCATTTCGGTGGCGTGTTGGGCGTTACTTCGCGTGACGAGGTCAACGCCGCACGATGCAGGATCATTGCCCCGGAGCACTTCCTAAGGGAGACCGTGGGCGAAAACGTGATCGCTGGGCCGGCGATGGTACGTCGCGCCATGTATCAGTTCGGAACTCGCCTCCCCTCGGGTCCGCGTGGTCACGTCGACTGCGGTCTTGGCACGGCAACTCCAATTGGACCGCCCACGTTGCTTGCACCGACCGAAGAAATCACTGTGACCGGCCAGGAGCTGGTCGTGGATGGAGTGCGGGTGATCTTTCAACTCACGCCCGAAACAGAGGCACCAGCGGAGATGAACTTCTACTTCCCCGACTTGAAGGCACTCTGCATGGCGGAGAACTGCTCGCATACCATGCACAACCTGGTTCCAATTCGCGGTGCACTGGTGCGCAACGCACTCAATTGGTCGAAGTACATCAATGAGAGTCTGCAAATGTTCGGCGCAGAGGCTGAAGTGCTCTTTGCATCACACAACTGGCCGCGTTGGGGCGGCGATGACCTCCGCGGATTCTTGGTATTGCAGCGAGACCTGTACAAGTGGATGCACGACCAGACGATGCGGTACGCAAACCTTGGACTCACACCACTGGAGATTGCCGAAACCCTCGAGTTGCCCGAGGAGTTCCTGGCCCACGAACACACCCGCGGGTTCTACGGAGATCTCGTTCACAACGCCAAAGCGGTATACCAGCGATATCTGAGTTGGTACGACGGGAACCCGGCCAACCTGCACAAGTTACCGCCAAGCGACGTGGGATCTCGCTACGTTGCCCTCGCCGGGGGTGCGGACGCACTCATTGCAAACGCACGAGAGGCGTTCGAACAGGGCGACTATCGCTGGGTGGCGGAATTGGTGAATCATCTGGTTTTCGCCGATCCAACCAATACTGCAGCTCGCAATCTGCAGGCCGATGCGCTCGAGCAGTTGGCGTACCAGGCTGAATCGTCCACGTTTCGAAACGCATATCTGATGGGTGCACAAGAGCTTCGTAGTGGACGTTCGGTGAACCCCAACGCCAACGTTCGTGCACGCGGCTTGTTGCTGGAGATGACCATCGAGCAGGTATTCGATGCGCTGTCGGTTCGCACGATGTCCGAGCAACTGGGTGGCATCGCACTCGCAATCAACTGGACCTTTACGGACCTGCGTGGTACCCCCGACGAACGATGGACACTTGGGGTGTCGAACCGGACCATCTACTCCACCCGTGGACGACACGCGGACAATGCAGCAACCTCAGTAACCATCTCACGTTCGACGCTGCTAGATGTGGTTGGTCAGGAAACCACGTTTGTCGATGCCATGAAGGCGGGACAAGCCTCGATCGACGGGGACGCCGGTGCACTACTTACCGTTTTTGGCAACCTCGACAAGTTTTCGATGGGATTTGCAATCGTCGAGCCGTAACGGCGCACCGACAATTGCGCCGCCGATTGGTGTTCAGGGGCGGATTGCGTAGAACGCATTCACCGAGTGTTCGACGTCTAAGCGTTCGAACCTTGTGAATCCAGCAGTTCGGGCCATGGTCTCGGCAGTCATTTCCGAGAGTCCGAGCGTGCCGAGACCGGCACCATCGGGTGTGGAGAGTGCCGACGACATGCACGACAAAACGCTGATGCCGTACATCAAAGATGCCATGGGATTCTTCTCCGCATTCATCGCAAACGTGTCGTGAGCCTTGATGTCGACCAGTAGCCAGACGCCATCGGAATGCAACGACGCACGAATTGCCTTCATCACGGCGAGTGGATGGGTCATATCGTGGATGCAGTCGAAGGTGCTCACGAAGTGCAGGCTGTTGTTTGTTGGTAGTGGCTCTACCTGCGGATCAGCGAAACGTGCGTTGGTGAGGCCCGAGGCGCTCAGACGCTCGTTGGCACGCGCGAGCGCGTACTGCGAGATGTCGTATCCGACAATTGTGGACCTCGGAAACTCCTTCGCCATTCGCAGCACTGCGCCCCCTGCACCGCACCCGACATCGGCAACGTTTACGCCCGCCCTCAACGTGTTGGCAATACCGACGGCTGGAAGGACAACGGGAATGAGGTTGGCATTGTTCCAGGGTTCGAAGCTGCGTTCGATTCCCACCGCACCATCGGGGCCGTGACTGTCATAGTTGAACCCGATTCCCGTGCGAAACGACTCGGGCATTCGTTTGAGCGATTCCATGGTTTGCGGTAGTCGGTGGAACATGCCCATCCCGAATGCAGGGTGTGATTCGTCGGCTAGTACCGCCACCTGCTCGGGTGAGAGATAAAACGTGTCGTCGTCGAGGTGTGGCGGCTGCGATACATGCGAGGAAACGCTGATGAGTTTCGCCGCCGCCTGGTTGTACGCCCACTCGCGCACCCAACGCTCATTCAGTCCAGTCGTGGCCGATAGTTGGGTAGTGGTGAGTGGATTGGCCGCCGCGGCAAGCGCGCGGTACAGGCCAAGTTGGTCGCCGAGGTGCACCATGCCCGAGGTGACGGCACCTTCCAGTTTCGTGAAGAGAAGGAAGGAGAAGAACTTGAGTTTGTCGGGGTTGATACTCACATCGCAAAACTAGGCGATGGTTTGACTGCGCGTTTCGTCTCGATGTTTGCGGAGATACGGAATAAATGGTGTACCGCCGGTTCCAACGGCCGATGGATTTCCCGGAGTCTTCTGGGCCTGGGCAAATATGTAGGTACTGGCATATTGCAGGTGCATCGCCCGAAAATCGGCGACGAGGTCCACTGATTGATTGAACAGCTCCGTGGTACCGGCTCGGCCCGCCGATTTTACGAAGGCGCGAATGCTGGGACCGTTCTCGACGGCTTCGATGAATTTCACGTGCGCCGGCGGCATGTAGGTGCGCATTTCCATGAGGTACTCGCGCAGTTCGTCACGCTCGTGTTCGATGCCGAGCGCCCCGTCGAGAGCCGGCACTATTGCGCTTTGTGCGCCCGTTTCTCCCCGGTATGTCATGCCTTTGCCGCCCAATTCACTGACCCCTTCGTAGACCACACCGTGTGGGAGTGCAGGGTTGTTCTTCCAACCGAAGATATAGGGACGAACCCGGTGGAAGTAGACGTACGGATCGCATTTCTCGGGCATGCGAGACAGCACGTCGTACATCGACTGAATTCCATCCCGGAGTTCGCGAAGAGCGCCATCGAGTTCCTCGGCATCGTTTGCTGCGACGGCTCGCTGGGCATCTTCTATGGCCTGAAGTGCACGTCCTGCCCTCTTTTCGATGTCGATGTGGATGAGAATGAACCACTCCTCGTCTTGCCCGCCGAGAAAGCACTGCAAAAGGGCGATGTTTCCGCATTCGATCGGGCCCGAGGTATCGAGACGACGCCAGTTGTCGATTGAGTAACTGGAATAACTGAGAATCGGCGGACGACCGACCAGTTGTCCGACGGTGTACCACGGTTGGGCAAGCACCGCTGGAATCGTGTGGGCGGGATTGGCGTCGCACCATTGATATGCCTGACCGATGTAGCTGAGTGCGAGCATGGCTCGCCGTATCTCGCCCTCGCCGGAGAGCGCTGGCACATTGAACGGCGGCATGGCACGTACGCACTCACGAAACCTTGAACCCATGAGGTGCTTCGGCAGATCGGATGCCAGCGCGTCCCACTCCGCATTCTCCTTGCCGAGATGCGCAACGGGATCCACCGTCTGCATGTAGCCGAATTCTCGGGTGATGCCGTAATCGGCGAGTCGCACCGGCGCGTTGCTCATAACGATGCCCCTCCCAGAGCCAATTGCCAACGGTAGTCCAGAACTGCGAGCATCGATGATTGGCGCGACCGGTTATTTGCCGGTACCCAGCGTCAGGCTCCGTGCGAAGGTATGCGCCAGTCGGGTCGCGCCGTGTCTGGTCGGTTTGACTCGTACCATGCCGCTGCGCGCAGTACGTCGAGGTCGGCAAAACGACGTCCGGAAATCTGCAGACCTATGGACTTGCCATCGGGAGTGAACCCGCAGTTGATTGAGATCGCCGGCTGTTCGGACATGTTGTAGGGGACTGTGAAGCCGATGTGGGCCATCGAGCGTGCAGCGTCGTTGCTCGGCATCGCCCAGTCCACTGGGAATGTTGGTACGGGAGACACGGGGGATAGGACGAGGTCGTATTTTTCGGTTGCAGCATGCGTGAGTTTGCGAATCTCAAGGGTGCGGTTGAAGCATTTCATGAGCTGCTCGCTGGTTACGTGCTCGCCGACGGCAATCCAATCCTGGATGAACGGCAAGAGTTTGGCCCGCTGTGCTGGACTCATTGCACGCGAGTCCACCCAACTTCTCACACGCCAGAAAGTGTCGAGGTCGTTCAGCAGGTCGTCGCTGAAGAACGGAGACAAAGGTTCAACATTGGCACCGGCAGATTCGAAGAGCCGTGCAGCGGCCGTTACTGCAGCGAGCGTGGTGGCTTCAACCGGCATGCCGGCATTTGCATCGAGGTGTAACCCGATGCGTAGGCCCCGAGCGTTGAATTGATCGAGTGAATCCCAGGCGATTGATGCCGGTGGAAGCGCCATGTAATCGCTCGCGTCGAATTTTCCGAGCACACTCATTAGGAGTGCGTTGTCGGCCACAGTTCGTGACATTGGTCCGGCGACGCGGCCGAAGTATGGCGGGTTGATGGCCACACGCCCGTTACTCGGCTTGAGCGAGACGATTGCATTCCAACTGGCGGGTAGTCGCAGGCTGCCACCGATGTCGGTGCCAACGTGCAATGGCCCGAATCCCGCAGCAGCAGCCGCTCCACCACCGGCGCTCGAGCCACCCGGGTTCCATTTTTGGTTCCACGGATTGCTGGTAAGTGCGTGAAAAGTGGAAAGACCCGATGACAGCATTCCGAGGTCGGGCATCGTCGTTTTTGCGAGCAAGATTGCACCCGCTTCACGGACGCGAGCTGCAGGCGGCGCATCAGCAACTGCCGGAACCAGTTCGGTCGCTGCCGTACCGAGCGGTATTGCGATACCAGCGGTCGCAATGTTCTCCTTCAACGTAATTGGAATCCCATCGAGTACCCCGACCGGTGAACCCGCCGCCCAACGACGCTCGCTCTCAACAGCCTGGTTGGTCGCGCCGTCGGAGTCGGCTGCCCACAACGCCTTCACTACTGGTTCGCGCTCGCTGATTCGATGTTGCACGTCGCGCATTACCTCAACTGGGGAAATTGTTCTGGCGCGATAGCCCGCCAGCAGCTCGACCGCGGAGAGGTCAGCGAGCGATTCCATCAGAGCGGTGGCGTGTATCGACCGTCGATTGCTGTCCATCCGGCGTCGACGGTGATGGTGGTGCCGGTGACGTACGTTGCCGCATCGCCGGCGAGAAACACGACTGCCCCGACCATTTCTGATGCTTGTGCCCAACGCTTCAACGCTGGTTTTTCGGCATACGCAGAGTACCACTCAGGATTTTTCTTGAGTTGCGCAGTAAGTGGCGTCTCAACGACGCCAGGTCGAATGGCGTTCACACGCACGTTTGATGGTCCGAATTCGGCAGCTGCGGTTCGCACAAGCGATTCGAGGCCAGATTTAGTGGCTGCATACACGCCCTGTCCCGGCTCTACTGTTGCCGCGCGAATCGATGAGATTGTGATGATGCTGCCACGTTGTCGATTACACATCGAACGTCCAAAAAGTTGCATTATGTGAAACGTCGAGCGCAAATTGAGGCGGATGACCTTATCGAACTCGTCAAGCGAATAGTCGGCGATCTGCTTCCGAACATTAATGGCAGGTGTGTGCAACAGCACCTCTGCATCAGAGTGCGCGTCCGCCAACTCCAGAACAGAGCCTTCATCATTGACGTCGATAACCACGCTGGTCGATCCAGCTGCGTTCCTTGCCGTATCCGCGGCCGCCTCACCATTGGAATCGGCACACACGACATTTGCGCCGTGCGCTGCTAGTGCCAACGCAGCCTCGCGGCCGATTCCACTACCAGCACCGATCACTACTGCCTTGCGGCCGTCGAGGCGAAATAAATTGTCGTACTGCGCCGCCATGACGTTACTTACCGACCGCGGAGCGAATGATGGCCATTCGCGTCACCGTGAACTCTTCGATTGCAAAGCGGGGTCCTTCTCTTCCGATACCCGAGTCTTTCACGCCGCCGTATGGCATGGTGTCGGAGCGGTATCCGGGTACCTCATTGACGACAACACCGCCAACCTCGAGTTCGTCGATGCAACGAAAGGCGTTTGCAATCGAGCTGGTAAAGATGCTGGCGTGCAGGCCGAACCGCGAAGCGTTCACCATGTCGATTGCGGTTTCTAGGTCTGGCACGCGTCGGATGCAGACCACGGGGCCAAATACCTCCTCGTCCCAGATATCCACACCATCTGGCACGTCGGCGAGCACGGTCGGGGCGATGCATGAGCCGCTGAGATTGCCGCCGGTAAGTACCCGCGAACCAAAGCGTTCTGCGGCACTGATCCAGGCAAGAACTCGCGACGTCGAGGCGTCATTGATGAGCGACGATACTTGAGTCGATTCCTCCCTCGGGTCGCCGACCACAATTTCCTTCACGTGTGCAGTCAAATGCTCGAGAAACTCGTCGGCTACGGAGTCGAGTATGAGAACGCGCTGGATTGCGATGCACGCCTGCCCTGATGCATAGAAGCCGCCGCGCACGGCAGCCTCGGCTGCAACGGCCAGGTTTGCCGTGTCGTCAACGATCAATGCGGCATTGGAACCGAGCTCTAGTACAACCTTGCGCGGTGCTGCAGCCCGAGCAATTGCGTGACCAACTTTTGACGAGCCCGTGAAGCTGACGATACCGATGCGCGGGTCGGTGGTGAGCGTTTCGCCTACGGATGCGTCGCCGGTCAGGAGTTGCACGGCGCCCACTGGGGCACCAATTTTCATTGCGACTTCACGAAACGCATGCACCAGCCAGAGTGTTGCAAGCGGCGTCGCGGGTGCGGTCTTCACGATGATGGGGCATCCAGCGGCTATCGCTGGTCCGAGTTTGTGTGTCGCGAGCAATAGCGGATAGTTGAATCCCGTAATACCAATAACCACACCGATTGGCTTTCGTTGCCAAAAACCGGTCATACCGTCTCCAGTTGGCAGCAAGTCGAGCGGTACGGTCTCACCGTGCAGACGTGCAACCTCGTCGGCGCTCGTTTCAAGTGTGACGAGCGCTCGTGCCACTTCAACTTTGCAGTCTCGTAGTGGTTTGCCCGTCTCGAGCACAAGCAGTCGCTCGAATTCGTCTCGTCTTGCTGAGACGAAGGCATGCGTGTCGCGCAACCATTGACGGCGCGTTCGTGACGGGAGTCTGGCCATCGTCTTGCGCAGTGCCACAGCATTCGTCACCGCAAGACCTGCGAGTTTCGCGTCGCCGACCGGCGCCTCCGCGACAACTTGTCCGTTGAACGGAAATCTAATTTGCTCGGTTGGCGTCTCTACCCAGGTGTCACCGACTGGTAGTCCAGCGGGATATTCGGGCGAAAAGAGATTCATGAAGGCTCAGGTAAACGAGGCACGGATGCAATCAAGGTCTTGGTGAAGGGATGCGATGGTGCACGGAAAACGTCGACCGTCTTACCTTGCTCGACCGCCACGCCGTTCTGCATCACCACCACATCGTCGCACAGTCGGGCGATCACACTGAGGTCGTGGGAGATGAGCACCATCGTCAGACCAAGATTCTCAGTCAAATTTGCAAGCAGCGCAAGAATCTCGTCCCGCACCAACACGTCAAGCGCACTGACCGGTTCATCGGCGATCAACAGTCGTGGCCGCGGTGCCAGTGCTCGGGCGATAGCGACACGTTGGCGTTGCCCTCCGGACAACTCGTGCGGGTAACGCCTGCGCATGTCGCGTGAAAGGCCAACTGACGTGAGTACCTCGTCGATTCGGGCCGAGTGCGGCTCATCCACCGCCAGGCACTCGAGCGGTTCGAGAACAATGTCTTCAACCGACATTCGCGGATTCAATGAACTGCGTGGGTCTTGGAAGACCACCTGAACCTGCCGACGAAATCGTCGCATGTCGGAAAGTGGAAGCGTCTCGCCAAGAAAGCTCACCGTGCCTGACGTCGGGATATCGAGTCCGAGCAATAGCCGAGCGAGCGTGGTCTTGCCGCTTCCGGATTCGCCGACGATACCGAGCCGGTCACCTTCATTGACCGTGAGGTTCATTTCAACGAGTGCTCGTCGCACCGAGCGTTCGCTGCGAAGGCCAGCACGGGGCAGTTTGAATGTGCGCGAGAGTGCGTGAGCCCGCAACAATTCGGTCATCTGTGACCACCTTCTGAAATGCGAACGAACTCGTCGTCGCTTTGGCGAGCCGCCCGCACCAACATTTGTGAGTACTCATGTCGAGCCCCACCAAAAAGTTTGCTGACGGTGGCGAGTTCGACCATCGTGCCGCTACGCATGACCGCCACCCGCTCGGTCATCATCGATACCACCGGTAGGTCATGCGACACAAACATGAGAGCGGATCCTTGTTCGCGAACCAGCTCGTTGATCAAGTTCAGCACTTCCTGCTGCACGGTGACATCAAGGGCAGTGGTCGGCTCATCCGCAATCAAAAGCGATGGATCACAAGCCAGGGCAATTGCAAGGCCGATTCGTTGACGTTGTCCGCCGGAAAGTTGATGGGGGTACGATCGCACAATTCGTTCGGGGTCGGGCAGCCCCACTCGCTCGCACAATTCGGTTGCGCGAGCGAGTGCTGCTTTCATTCGCATGCCGCGATGAATACGAAGAGGCTGCGCAATTTGTTTGCCGACGCGCATTAGAGGATTGAGCGCCGTCAGAGGTTCCTGAAACACCATGCCGATGTGATTGCCACGAATCGAGGAGAGTTGACCGTCAGATCTATTGAGTATCTCGACATTGTCGAAGACGATGCTGCCGTCGACCACTGCACCTTCTGGAAGTAGACCGATTACTGCCAACGAGGTGAGGGTCTTGCCTGAGCCCGACTCGCCGATGATGCCGAGTCGCTCACCCGCATCGAGATCGAATGAGACGTCATCTACTACAACTTTCCGCCCGAAACGAATGGTGAGATTCCGAACTTGCAACAGAGTCATTCGACGTCCCTTCGCAGCGTGGGGTCGAGGGCCTCGCGCAACCCATCACCCAACAAGTTGAAGCCAAGCACCGTGATGAGGATTGCGAGTCCCGGCCACAGCGGAAAGATCGGATCGATAATCAAGTACTGCTGAAGCGACGCCATCATCCGACCCCACGACGGGTCAGGCGGTGGAGTACCAAGTCCGAGATACGACAGCGTTGACTCAGCCAAAATTGCAATTGCACTTGCACCAGAGGCCTGCACGAACAGCGAGGCACGCAGATTGGGCAGCACGTGTGTGCGCACGATTCGCAGGTTTCTGCTGCCGGACGCCCGCGCAGCGGTGACGTAGTCAGCCAACAGAATCACATTCACTTCACGTCGAGTTACCTGCGCCACCGATGCAGAGAGAGCGATTCCGATGGCGAACACGGCGGTGTACGTCGAGGGCCCATACACGGCAGCGAGCACGATCGCGAACAAGACGGTCGGTAGCGCCAGCACGATGTCGGTTCCGAAGATCGCTGGTGATTCGACCCATTTCGGTGACATCGCAGTTGCGATTCCGATCGTGACACCAAGGAGCATGCAGATTACGACAGCGAGCACACCAGTGATCAATGTCGCTCGTGAGCCCAGGACAATGTTGCTCAGGATGTCGCGCCCGTTCTCGTCGGTTCCCATCCAGTGTGACCACGACGGACTCGTGAGCGAAAGTTCGGGATTGATTTCCAGGGGGTCGTACGGGGTCCAGATGAACGACAAGAGAAACATCATCAAGCTGAAGGCAACGAGTGATATGCCGATCGTGAGTGTCCTGTTTCCGCGCATCATCGCTGGCGCATTCTGGGGTTGAGTAAGCCGAGCACGAGGTCAATCAAGAAACTCACCACAAAGACGAGCGCCGTGGTGGCGGCGACGGTACCCTGCACCTTGGTGTAGTCCCGGATGTTGACGTCTTGTAGCAACATTTGTCCGACACCCGGCAACGCAAAGACGCTCTCAACGATGATCGCGCCAACAATGAGCGTCGAAATCTGCATACCAAGCACCGATACCACGGGCACGAGTGCGTTACGCACGCCATGTACGCGAAGCGCACCTGCTCGGCTAAGGCCTGTCGCTCGGGCGGTTCGAAAGTAGTCCTGCTGGATTACGTCGATCGTTGCTGAACGTGCGAACCGCATGAGCACTGCACCCTGGGCAAGCGCGAGCGTGCAGGCAGGAAGTACCAGTGACTTCATCGCTTCGCCGAAGTTGGACCATCCGTCGTATGGAAATCCACCCGAGGGAAATATCTGGGACTGGACTGCAAAGATGGTTATGAGAATGACACCAATCCAGAATGTGGGTACCGCGATACCGAGCTGACTCACCGCAGATGTGGCGACTCCATCCCATTTGCGAAATCGCAGTGCCGCGAGCATGCCGAGCGGGACGGCGATTAGCACCGCGAGTACCGAAGCAATGCCGATCAGTGGCAGTGTCACAGTTGCCTTACCTAATAGTTCGCTGGTGATATCGGCACCGGTGAGCACGGACAGACCGAGGTCTCCACGTACAGCCTTGGACAGCCACGAGACGTACTGCTCGGGGAGCGACTTGTCGAGGCCGTATTCGGTCCTTAGCTGCGCGAGAGCCTCAGGTGTTCCGTAGATTCCGAGCTTGGCCTGAGCCAAGTCCCCAGGTAGTAAGCGAAGCAATAGAAATACGAGTGCGCTGGAAACAATCAACGACACTATGAGTAGCGCAAAACGCCGAAGTACGTACCAGGCAGTCGTCATCTACGAAATCTCTCTAGTGGCATCACGTACGAATTCCTTCCCTCGTATCGCAAAACTGCGATAGTACGACAAGAGGCGGGCCGAGTGCGCCATGAAGGCGCACCCGACCCGCCTTGTTGTCTCGTTAACCCTTGACGATGTTTGCGACTGAGTACGCGTCGCCGACCGAGTTGGTCGGGAAGCCGGTCACAGTCCTGCGAGCCACTTGATTGTTACCGAGTAGCCACAGCCAGTCAGAAGGTGAATCTTCCGCCAGCACTCGCGCGGCCCTCTTCAGGAATGCGGCTTGCGCAGTCGGAGTACGGGCATTGCCCGCCTTCTTGATGAGGTCCTGATATACGGTGCTGTTGTACTTGAAGTAGTAGTTCGGATTGGCATAGATACTCATGTCGTTGCGCTCGATGTGGCACACGATTGACATGTCGTAGTTTGCCTTCGTAAATACCCGATCAATCCATTCGCCCCAGGCAACCGGCTTCAATGTGACGTTGATGCCAATTTTCTTCAGCGACGCAGCGATGAACTCTTGGGAGTCAAGTGCGTAGAACGTTGGCGGAACGTCGAGCTGAACGTTGAATCCATTCGGGTAGCCGCCCTTGGCAAGCAACTGCTTGGACTTCTTCAAGTCGTACGGGAAGAGACCATTCAAGTCTTCGTACCACGGGTCGGTCGGCGGCACGAAGCTGCCGATCTGTGTTCCGTAGCCGGCGGCTGCGGTCTTGATCAGTGCCTTCTTGTCGATGGCCGAGCGAACAGCCTGGCGAACGAACTTGTTGTTGAACGGCGCCTTCGAGTTGTTCATGCTGAGAACGACTTCACAGTTCGTCGTACCGCTGTACACCTTCAGTTTTTTGTTCGCCTTGAACGTTGACAACAACCGCGGCTCTGCGACCGTGGTCAGCACGTCGAGCTGGCCGGACAACATTGCGTTGCTGAGAGCCGTTGCATCGAGGATGTATCGAAACACGACCGTCTTGGTCTTTGCTTTCGGGCCCCAGTATTTGTCGTTGCGCGACAGTGTGATGTTGTTGCCACGGTTCCATTGCTTGAACAGGTACGGACCTGTGCCGTTTGCACTTGTCGCAAGGTTGGAAGTACCAGCCTTGAAGATCACGCCACCACGTTGAGTGAGGCTGAACAACAGGTTGTTGTCGCGCTCTTTCAACGTGAGCACCACGGTGTCGGCTCCCTTGGCTACGACCGACGCAACATTCTTGAACTCAGCTTTCTGCGCCGGAAGTACGGACTTGTCATTGGGGTCAAGCACGCGGTTGAAGCTCCACGTGACGTCACTTGCGTTCAGGCTTCTTCCGTCGTGAAACTTAGCTTTGCGCAATTTGAACGTCCAGGTGAGGCCATCCTTTGACTGCGTGTACGAACTGGCAAGGCCCGGCACGATCTTGCCGCTTGGTTCAATTCGCAGCAGACCTTCATAGACATTGTTCAACAACACCTGCGGAATCGCCTGACCGGCGGTACCGCTGATGTCCAGACTCAGTGGCTCGAGCGAGAAGCCCAGCACCACCGTGTCGGACGCTGCCGAGACAGGCGAAGCGACGGCCATCGAGCCAACCGCCGCACCAGACGCGAGCATTACGCCCAACCACTTTCGGATTCGTGTTGATTTCATGAGTTTCCCTCCCGGGGGTGTCAACCCCCAACAACCTCAACCTATGGCGGATGGTTACTCACTAACAACTCGGAATATGTGTGGCATCACCGCAGACTCGCAGGCAGGCGCGGAGTTAATGACCCACCAGCAATCTGGCCAGGGCAACGGGCTGCTCTTCTTGCACATTGTGGCCGCATGGAAGTACGTGTGAGGTGGCGGATGTGCAACGATGCACGAATTCTCCGGCCGCAGGTTCGCTCACGAACCCGTGTTCGCCTCGCACCAACATCACTGGAATTTGCAGCTCCCCGAGCGGTGCCCATATCGAACTGAAATCGGGCTGTTGAGCGGGACTCGTCACGGCGAGGTGCGCCATATGGTGCAGCCAGGAGTAGGTTCCGTCGTTGTTCCGTTTGGTGTTGTGAAACACACCCCGCTCGACCGCGCGACGCGAGGGGCCGAAACCGAATGAGAGGGCACGATCGACAATTGCATCGCGGGTATCGAACGAAGTTGGCCCGGCGAGAAACTCACGCACGACATTGTTCGGAGGCAATACCAGCCCGGGAGAGATGTCGACAACACAACATCGCATTGCCAGCTTCGGTCGACGAGCGGCGAGCGTGATGGCGGTGAGACCGCCGAGCGACTGACCCACGATCCATCGAAAGTGACTACCGAAGTCAACGTGTTCGAGCACTTCTGCCAGACGTCGCGGAGAGTAATCGGCGTCTTCGTGCCAGTCGGATTGACCATGCCCGGGAAGATCCAGCGCTATGGCTGGTGCGTTGAGAGCCATGATTACGGCGTCCCACGTATGCGCATTTAGACCGCTTCCGTGAAGGAAGAGATACTCAGGTTTCGCATCGCCCCATTGAATAGCGCTTACGGTGGCACCGCTCGATGTCATAAACGCGACACGACGTGGCAGGAGACGCGAGTCGCGCGTTATGTGATGTTCCCGTGCCTCTTCGTCAAGTAACGAGAACTCGTCCGTAGTTGCGTCCATCGTCGGTGAATCTAGAGCCTTCTAGACTCGGTCACGCATGGTGCCACCAGGATTTCGCACTGGTCGTCACAACCATCTCGTTGACGTGGCCGGTATCGAAGTCGGCCATTATCAACAGGTCGGTGATGACTGGTGTTCAGGTACCACCGTCGTGCTTCCACCGCAGGGCACGGTTGGTGGCGTTGACGTGCGTGGCGGTGGTCCAGGAACGCGCGAGACCGACTGTCTCGCGCCCACCACCCTGGTTAGCACGGTGGACGCAATCTGTCTATCTGGTGGCAGCGCGTACGGGCTCGACACTGCGAGTGGAGTGGTTGCATGGCTCGCCGAACGAAATCGCGGATTGAAGATCGGCCCCGAAGCCCATCATGTGGTGCCGATCGTGTCGGCTGCAGTGCTGTTCGATCTCGGTGTCGGCGGAAACTTTAAGCGACAACCCACGGCTGAATTTGGCCGACTGGCATGTGACGCAGCCACTGCGACCTCGACACGACTTGGCAACGTGGGTGCTGGAACGGGTGCTCGATCCGGAGGTTTGAAGGGCGGAGTCGGCTCGGCGAGCGTGGTGCTTGAAAACGGCATAACTGTTGCGGCACTTGTGGCATTGAACGCCGCTGGCAGTCCGATTGACCCCAAGTCAGGTGAATTGTTCGGCGCTCGCTATGGCGTTGGCGACGAATTCGAAGGGCTTCGAACCCCGAACAAATCCGAGATTTCAGCATGGCTCGAGACTCCGAGAACGCCACCACCGCTGAACACAACGCTCGCAGTGATTGCCACCGACGCGCAACTCAGTAAACACGAGTGCTCACGAGTCGCTGCCGCCGGCCACGACGGTATGGCCCGCGCAATATCGCCGATTCACCTCTACACCGACGGTGACACCGTCTTCACGCTCGCAACCGGCACCAAAGAGTTTCCGGAGGGCGAGGCCCAGAAGGGCGCCATTCGAACGGGGGACGAACGAGTTTTCAAGATCAACGAAGTCATGGCGGCAGGCGCTGATTGCGTGGCTCGGGCAATCGTGCACGCAATGCTGACAGCTGAGACGTTCGGCCAATGGAAGTCTTATCGCGACGTATTTCCGTCGACTCGCTAGAGCGCACCCATACGTTTCCTCGCCCATACGCTGGCTGGCCGTTGTCGAAGTCGTGACTCGAGTCGGACACGCGCATCATCGCTGCGACCGCACTTCATGAGCGAGTCGATGAAGGTGCGATGCACCACGTCACGCTGTGCGTGACTTCCACCGAATGTTGCGAGCTGCGCTAGTACCGGCTCCAATGTTTCAGCGGTAGCCGCAAAGTCACCATCGGCATGCTGAACGATTGCACGACAAACGGGAAGGCCGACTCGTCTCGTCATCTCCCAATTGGTGCTTGGTTTCGGCCTAGCCAGGTACTTCTCTAGGGCAGCCACCACGTTCATCGCGTCATCACGACGCTCTGCACCGACGAACGCCATGACCGCGTGCATGTCGTTGAACACGTACCACGGTTCATCCAGTTTCGCGCGCCAGCCTTCGGCGAGCGACTCCCAGCGCGTGCCAACAGCGATATCCTCGAGTCGAAGTCGCCATAGCAGGGCAGAAGCATCGAGCATTTCGAGGGCGATGTCGCCTGAGTTATCGTTGCGAACAAAACGGTCGTAGAGCTCGAGTGCGCCGCTCCAATCTTCACGCTCAAGCAGGAACAGCGCATTGTGCCACGCGATGTGCACGTTCAGAAAAGTTCCAGTGTGCCAGTCGGCTGATCGTGAGTGCAGAAAGTTGATTCCTTGCTCGAAGTCACCGCGCATCTCGTTGACATGGGCAACCGCGTGGATTGCCCACGCGTCGTTGCTATGGCGTTCGACTGCTCGGGTACCGATGTCGGTGGCCTCGTCGTAACGTCCCATCTCTTCGAGCCCGAATGCCCACATTCCTTGGAGGTAGCCGGTGTATTCGTCAGTGTCACTCCAACTCTTCAATACCCCAGCGATGCGCGCTTCCAGTCGCTGCGAGGCGCCGGTGAAGAAATCAATCTGATGACCAACGAAGGCGGCGAGAGCATCGCGAGGGTGCTCGGAATTCAGTCTCGCAGTCGTTGCTGATGCACCGTAGAGGTCACCGGCGTACAACTGCCGGACAGCAGTGAGGTGCAGATGCTCGCGATCGTTCAATGTCATTGACGTGTCGGTAATTGTCCGTAGTCGTGAACCGGCAGCTTGCGCGTCCCCCTTCTCGCTCGAGAGCAACCCGAGGTACGCAGCGAGCAGCACGGGCATCGGCGCACCGGGATCGACATCGCACGCATGCTGCGCATCGTCGCCGACGGTCTGGCGAAAGCTCAATAGGTGCAACAGTGCGGTGTCGTAGGCGTCGCGACCGCGCGCAGTGGCGGTGACGGTGTTTCCTGCAAGATCAAGCATCATCTGAGTTTGGCATGAAGCCAAACTCACCACTCAGCTCAGTTGAAGCTCACCCAGAGAGCCCTGCGTTAGGCGTCGAACGGGCTGCCGCTAGTCCACGATGGTGCGCCGTGGCGTCCACACAAGATAGTTCCAGATCCAGTCGGCAAAAATACTGGTGCGATTGCGTCCGCCTGAGAGGTACGCAAGGTGCAGTGCCAACCACGTGAGCCACGCAAGCGTGCCCTTGAAGCGCAACCAGGGACGAACCTCGACCACTGCCTTACGCCTACCAATCGTGGCCATCTGACCCTTGTCGCGATACCTAAACACTTCAAATCGCTCTCCGCGCTCGCGGCGTACCAATTGTCGTGCAACGTGTCGACCCTGCTGGATCGCAACAGGTGCAATCATTGGAAGCTGTTTTCCATCGGCTCCGGCGAAACTTGCGACGTCGCCGACAACCCACGTCGAATCGTCGAGCTGCAGAAAAGAATTCACCTTGATTCGATTTCCCCGTTCGGTGTCACCGAGCACCTTCCAGCGCGCTGGGGCAACAACACCTGCCGCCCATATGCGCGTGCCGGCAACCAACTCGCTGCCGTCCTTGAGCCGCAGCGACATGGGAGTCGCTTCAACTACCGCAGCGTCGACGCGTACGTCGACACCCATTTTGGTAAGTGCCTTGCGCGCATGTTCGCTGGACGAAGGTTGAAAAGTTGGTAGCAGTCGAGGCCCCGCTTCGAGGAGTGTGACCGTTGCCTTTGGTGCAAGGTGTTCGAATTCGCGCTTGATCTCACCTTGAAGTTCGCGCACCGCGCCGGCGAGTTCCACGCCGGTTGGTCCGCCGCCGACGATCACCACATTCAGGCTTTCGATGGGAAGGGTTCCGTCTTCGACACTCTCGTAGTTTCGTAGGAGCGATGTTCGTATGGCTCGTGCGTCGACCACCGATTTCATCTGCAGTGCGTGCTCTGCAACGCCGGGAATTCCAAAAGTGGTGCCTTCGGATCCCACCGCAAGTACGAGATCGTCGTACGTCATGGTCTTCCCGTTGCTCAGGGTGATGCTCTTTGCATCGGTGTCGATGTTCGTCACCTCTGCGCGGATGAACTGCACTTCGCGGTAAGCGGTACGAACGGGAAATGCAATGTCATCCTCGGGAAGCGACGCAGTAGCCACCTGATACAACAGTGGCGAGAACAGTTGGTATGGATTTCGATCGATCAGTGTGACCTGATAGGCACTGGACTTTCTCAGTTTGCGTGCACATGCAAGCCCACCGAAGCCAGCCCCAATAATCACAACCTCTTTCTTGGGAGCGGGAGTGCCGAACTCCATGAGCATGAGACAAATCTACGCCCACATATGAGGCGGGTAACGATTACCTCACAATGGCGCAACACGAGTGACGTAGTAGCGAGTGCGTTCCTAGGGTTCGAATCGTTCCGTAATCAACACAGGAGTCAAACATGTGGAGCATCGACATTGATTTTGTGGAGGTCTCATTCTTTGCTGGACAGGTCGTTGCGGCGTGGGTCGTCGTCGTTGTCGTGGCGATGTTGGTGCGCAGACTGATCAAGTCTGGAATTCGTAGAGCACTGGGTAGTGCGCCAATCGGCAACGACGCATCGCGGCGTCAGCAGCGCGGCGACTCGTTGGCGGCGCTGTCCTCGAGCATTGTCACGGTTGTGATGGTGCTTCTCGGATTGATCATGACGCTCAGTCTGCTGGGTGTGAATCCTGCGCCACTGGTGGCGTCGGTGGGTGTGGTGGGAATCGCCGTCGGTTTGGGGGCACAGAAGTTGGTCCAAGACTTTCTTGCCGGCGTGTTCATGTTGCTGGAGGACCAATTTGGTGTCGGCGACATCATCGACGTTGGTGATGCGGCCGGGGTGGTGGAAGGGGTAACACTGCGTACCGTTCGCTTGCGTTCTCTGGACGGGACGTTGTGGCACGTTTCAAACAGTGAGATTCGAAGAGTGGGAAATAAGAGTCAGAACTGGTCACGAGCGGTCGTCGACCTGAGCCTGGCCTACGAGCAGGACGTCGAGCGGGCGTGGTTGGTGGTCGAAGAGTGCCTTCGAGAGTTGGCTGAGGATTCCGAGTGGGCCGCGAAACTCTCCGGTACCGCGGAGGTACTCGGCGTGGAGAAGTTCGCCGAATCCTCAGTGGATTTGCGCGTGTTGATTCCGACGCTCCCCGCCAATCAGTGGTCGGTAGCTCGAGAGTTCCGTCGACGGATCAAGCAGAAGTTCGACGCAAATTCAATCTCGTTCCCGTATCCTCAGCTGACCCTGAGCGGTGTCGTGCAAACCCAAAGTGAATCGACCGGCCCTAGTTCGCGCGGCGAGGCGTAGTCGCCGAGCCAAGAGGAGTAAGTTCTGTCTGGATGACAGCGTTTGTCGGCAAGGTTGCCATCGTCACCGGGGCTGGTAACGGACTCGGACGCGAGTACGCACTTTCCCTCGCCGCCCATGGTGCTTCGGTGGTGGTGAACGATCTTGGGGTTGGGGTAACTGGCGATGCACCGACGGGCGACTCTGCACGAGTCGTTGTTGATGAAATCATCTCTCGTGGCGGTCGTGCAGTCGCAAGCGTTAGCAGTGTTGCGGATTGGGCCGGTGCCGAAAGCATCGTCGGCACTGCACTCACTGAGTTCGGGAGACTGGATGTGGTTGTCAACAACGCCGGAAACAATCGTCCGAGTTCGCTCGTTGACCTCTCGCAAGCCGACGTCGACGTGCAGTTGGACACACATCTCAAAGGAACCCTCGCGGTTAGCCATTTTGCCGCTCAGCACTGGGCAGAGGCGGGTCCGTACGGAGGGCGTTCGATTGTCAACACCACTTCTGCAGTTGGGCTGCATCCTGCTGCCGGCGGCGGGGTGTACGGGGCGGCGAAGGCAGGGGTGATTGCACTCACGGTGAGTCACGCCCAGGAACTAGCGAAGTACGGAGTGCGAGTAAACGCCGTTGCGCCGTGTGCCAGAACGCGAATGGTGGAGGCGTCACCGAACGTGCTGGCATTGATGCCGAAGTCCGACGGCTTCGATCGTCACGATGCCGCTCACGTTGCACCCATGGTGCTCTATCTGGCAAGTGCGTCATGTCGATTCACCGGTCGCGTCTTTGCAGTCGAAGGCCCAGACGTAGCGATTTATCATCCGTACGGGGTGGAGGACCATTGGTCGACCAACGGACAGTGGTCGCTGCAGGCGCTGACGAAGGCATTTGACTCGCACCCGCAGCGATCGGAGATTGATGCGTTCTTTCCTGGCGGGGTGGTGCCCTATGCCGAACCATCGGGTCGCACACTGCGAGATCTCGACAAGTTGGCGCGCTCGGAG
>JAFMFM010000007.1 GCA_017856115.1 Actinomycetota bacterium
ACCCTGGCCGTTCAGAACGGCGAGATTCGCCTCGATTTGGCGAACGAAGCCAAGGAACTTCGTAGCGAATTGGCCGCAGAATTCAAGGACGTTCGTACCGACATCAGCACATTACGAACCGAGATGCACGTTGAGATCGGCAAACTACGAACCGAAATGCACACAGAAATCGGCGGCCTGCGAACCGAAATGTACACCGAGATCGGCAAACTACGAACCGAAATGCACACCGAGATCGGCAAACTACGAACCGAAATCGGAAACCTCAGAACAGAGATGTACACCGAAATCGGTGCGCTACGAACCGAAATGCATGACGGCTTCCGCGAACTACGAAACGACATGGTGCGAGCAATCGAGAACAGCCGTAGATGGCGCAATCAGAAGGCGCAGCTGGCATTGCTCACGTCTTCGGTCGGTATTTCGCTTCTTAGTCTCCTGCGCGGCTAACCGCGTCACACTCCGAGCAAGTTGACAGCAAGACCCACAACCCGCCGGTATCGGCCCGCAATCTCGCCGTTAGTCGTCGTAGTCCCCGCCGCGATTGTGGCCGTCTTCGTCTGTACCAATATCCACGTCTGACCACACCGACCTGGCACCCGTATGACCGGCGTCGTACACGGCCCACGATGCCCCCAGTGCAACAACAACCAGCACCAGCGATACCACATTGCGCAGCCATCGCGGTGACGTCACAACGTGTGGTGCACCCACAGCGCCGGATGCATTTCGTCGACGCATCAACAACGGCAGAACGACCACCCCGACAAGCAACACTGCGAAAAACATGATCGACACCGTCCGGGAAACCTCGCCGGCTTCCACGTGCGCACGCAAGAGCTGACGTGGCGCAGTGTCTTCGACGGCTTCTTCTAGTTCTTCGCCCGTGCCCGCGGCAATGATCGCCCCAACTGCGCCAACTCCCGCAACGGTGAGTGTTGCCCACTTGTAACGCTCCCACCAAGACGTTCGGATCGTCATGACGATGACGCCGACGGCGGCCAGCGGAATGAGTACTACGGGGATGTGGACGAAAAAGGGATGAGCAGGCACACCGAAAATTGAGTCCATGAATCCACCATAAGCGACCCACCACGAGTCGAGCGTGGAATTCTCCCACCCCTTACCGTCGGGGCTTGGAAGTCATCATCGCTGTCGTACTCATCTTCATTTCTGGATATGTCGTGGGTCGCCGAAACCTCCGGCATCGGCAAACTTGCGTGTCTCCGACCCCCTCGTCATCGGCACCAACCGCGTACCGTCAGACCCAGCGCCAGCACACCCGCGCGCGCCACCAGAACACTCGTGAACGCGAATACGGCGGGTTCGATGCACTGGGTGCCGCCAACGACCATGACGACTTCGGCGATGGTGGTTTCTAAGGTGCATCGTCGCCCGTAGCCTTGGGACTGACGGCGAGTCGGTCGGGTGACCGCAGTTGCGCGCTTTGCGCGCGGTTGAGGAAAGTCGGGACTTCACAGGACAGAGTGCTGGCGCGAGCCAGGTCGGGGAAACCTGACATCCCGTGCAACAGAAAGCACACCGCCGATGGCGCAACTTCGGTTGCGATCAGGCAAGGGTGAAACGGTGCGGTAAGAGCGCACCACGGTCGGCGGCGACGTCGGCCGGTGGCACGGCACTCGAAGCAAGATCGAACAGAAGGGATGAGCGGTCCGCTCGCCGCAAGGCAACCTTCGGGTAGATCGCCAAGATGGATGGTCGCCGCCGCCAACCCGCAAGGGTCGTCGGTACAGAATCCCGCTTATAGACCGACTCGCCGTCACCTACGGGTTCTGAAGCCGACGCTGACGCCACCACATCCAAAGGGCGACCGCACCGGCAAGTTCCATCGGCGCGTTCCACCACCCGCGCGCCACGACGGGCAACACGTCGGCGGAGAACTCCCAACCGCCAATCGGCCACCAGAACATCGTGGTGTTGGCGAATGCGCCATCGAACACGAGATGCAGGAACGTACCTATCGGCACGCCAAGCAGGAGTTTGCGATACGGCTTCCTGCCGACCGAAACCAACATCACGACCGAAAGCAACACGATGCTCGTCATCACGGAGTGCATCAGCCTCCAGCCCGTCGGCCAGTCGATCAGGTCCGGTAACACCGCACCGACGGCGAGTAGTCGGTAGTCGAATCGCGGGTCCTTGAAGACCCAAGCAATCGTCAGGATCGCAGTGGCGAGGAACCAGAAGAACATCTACACCGCAAGCAAGCAGCCGCAATACGGGCAACGAGCGTCGGAGGTATCGGCGACGTTCTTCGTCTCCGCTTGTTCCTTTACCGACAGCGAGGTACGGCAGCCTCCGCACGCTCCTTTCACGATTTCAGCAACGGCAGCACTCGACATCCGACTGCGCACCTGGTCGTAGAGCGCGATCGTTTCGCCGTCGATTCCCGCAGCCAGCCGCGTTCGCTCCTCGTTGGCGGCAGCAATCTCGGTATCGACAGAGGCGAGTGCTGCGGCGAATGCTGCCGAGGCCTCCGCAGCGGCTGACTCCAGCAACGGAATGGCTGCATTGGATTCAACGATGCGTTTGTCCAATGACTCGCTTTCGTCAAGCAACAGCAATTCGGCATCATCCAACGACGAATGCTCACCTTCCACTCCGGCGATCTCGTGCTGTAGGGCCTCGGCTTCGCGAACCGCGATGACGGTCTTCAACTGCGCTTCGTACTTGGCTTTCTTGGCGTCCAACTCCTTGCCACGCACTTCCAGGCGATCGATTTCTCCGGTGATGTCGCCTTGACGCTTCAACAACCTGTCCGTTTCGGCGCGCGCCGATTGCAGTGCCCGCGCGGCCGCATCGGCGGACGCCCGTTCGGGCAACTGCACTTTGCGGTGCTCGAGTTGCATGATGCGCTGATCCACTGCCTGTAGCGGGAGGAGCGAGCGAAAATCCACGAGGTTCAGCCTCCCACGACCGTGGTCTGGGTCCAATTCGGAACGCCCTTGTCGCAGTCGTACACGATGTGACCTGCAATCGGCACCGACGGCACCGGAGCGTACGGGTTCTTCTCTGCAGGGTCAATTGTGGTTGCAGTCGGCAAGACCGACACCACCACCGGCGCAGGAACCAGCGTGGGTTCGGTGCCGGCTGCAGGATCGACGGTGGTAGTCGTGGTGCGACCCGGAGCCAACGTGGTGGAAGGTGCAGGTGGCGTCCCGGAAATCACCTGTGCCACGCATTCCACACCGGGCAAGTACAAGCGTGCCGGTCCACGTTGCGGCGTGAGGAGTGCCTTCCATTGCTCGTCCTTGCGGGTGCCCCAGTCCACCACTTCGAGCCCCGAGTGGATGGTGTCCATGTGCTGCTTCCAGATGTGTGCGGGATACGTCGCACCGGTCACCGTGTTGCGCGAAAAGCCCCACTGACCCACGATCTGGCCCCGAAACTCGGGAACTCCGGCCATCTGCGTGTAGCCACGCGGGTCACCCACCCACACCACCGTGGAATATTGCGGTGTGAACCCCACGAACCATGCATTGGTGTTGCGTGCTTGTGTTCCGGTTTTTCCGGCCGCCGGGCGATCGTCGGCAAGTGCCGTTCGACGGGCGGTTCCGCCCTTGAGGACACCCTTCATGATGTCCACCGTCTTTGCAGCCGACACCGTCGTGAGGGCTTCCGTGCCCTCGACACTCACCTGCCGTTCCCACACCAGCGTGTTGTTGTCCCGCTCGAGGATCTTTTCCAGAAAATACGGTTCGTGATGCACGCCCAGGTTGGCGAGGGTTTGGGCGCCTGCGGCCATATCCACCACACTGAGTTCGTTCGCGCCGGTAGCGAGTGATGCATACGGATACACCGGGTACTTCTCCGGGGTGAGCCACTCACTGGAGGACATTTGGTAGATGCGATCCACCACCCTGTTCAGACCGACGATCTGCGACAGTTTCGCGTACGCACAGTTGATGGACAGCCACGTCATGCGCCGCAACGACCCGACCGGTTCACTCACGCCGTTCTTCACGATGAACGGCTCCTCTGGATTCTCGGGGTTGGGCAGCGTGCACGGCAACGTTCCATCTATGTAGTCGTCGGCTTCGACTCCTGCTTCAAGAGCGGCCGCAAGGATGAACATCTTCACGCTCGATCCGGTTTGACGACGACGCATGGCCAGATTCACTTCGTTCTCCCCGGCCTTGAATGGCTTTCCACCCACCATTGCTCGAATCGCCCCAGTCGCGTTGTCGACGGTGACCAACGCGGCTTGCGCATTCACACTGTTGTCGGGCAACAGGGTGACGGCGTCGTCCGCCGACGCCTGAACGTCTCGGTCAAGGGTGGTGTAGATCCGCAGGCCGCCTCTGAATAACTTGGCGTACCGCTCCTGATAGGTGGTGCCGAGGATGGTGGTTTGGTTGAGGAGGTAGTCCTTCACCAACTCGGTGAAATGCGTCCGCTGCACCGGTTCGTCGGGCCTGCTTCGCACTCCGGTTGGGAGCACCTCCGCGGCGCGACGTACGAGTTCATCGTCGGTGAGCGTGATGTACCCCTCGTCGCGCACACGGCGAAGTGCCGTGACGAATCTCGAGAGCGACAATGATCGGTTGTTGATCGGGTCGTATGCCGACGGCGCGCGTACCAGACCGACGAGGAACGTTCCCTCCTCGAGACTGAGATCGGACACGTCCTTGCCGAAGTACACCTCCGCGGCTGCCTTGATGCCGTAGGCGTTGTACCCGTAAAAGTTGGTATTGAACCAACGTTCCAGAATCTGATCCTTGGTGAGCTCGCGCTCGAGCAGGATGGCGTACCGCATCTGCAGCAGCTTGTATCGCCCATCGCGCGGCAACGTGGCAAGTAGTTCGTTCTTCACCACTTGTTGGGTGATGGTCGACGCACCACCCGAGGAACCCTCGTTGACGTTGGTGATCACTTGACGTCCAACCGCCCTCAGGTCCACTCCCTTGTGTTGGCGGAAGGTTCGGTCCTCGATCGAGAGCAGGGCATCCACGACGTGCCCGGGTATCTCGCTGATGAGGGTTTGCTGGCTGTTCTCCGCCTGGAACACTCCGATCTGACGACCTCGCGCATCGAACACCACGCTGCGCTCGGCCAAACCGGTGAAGCCTCCCACCTCGTAGAGCGAGATGGCGGTCTCCTGGTGGGAGTTCAACATGCCCCAAACCCGCGGCGCCATACCGACGACCAAAGCAGCCAGCAAGAGAGCCGACAAGAGCACGGCGACGACGAGTCGCAACGACCACATTGCTAAACGCACGTGACTCTCACGCTACTTGCTAAGGTCCTGCGGATGACCAAACATCGTCCTTTCCGCTTCGGCGTTCAAGCATCCACCGCTCCATCCGGCACGGCGTGGGCCGACCTCGCACGGCGAACCGAGGACCTCGGTTACGCGGTGCTCACCATGCCCGACCACTTCACCGATCAACTCGCGCCCGTACCCGCAATGACCGTCGCCGCGCAGGTGACCAAAAACCTCCGTGTGTGCGCCTTGGTGTTCGACAACGACTACAAGCATCCCGTGGTCTTGGCGAAGGAACTTGCCACCATGGACGTGCTCTCCGACGGACGCATCGACATCGGCATCGGCGCGGGTTGGATGCGCACCGACTACGACCAGGCCGGCATGCAGTACGACACCCCCGGTGTCCGTATCGATCGCTTCGTCGAAGGTCTGCAGGTGATTCGTGGCTGTATGGCGGATGGTGCGTTCTCATTCACCGGCAGCCACTACAAGATCACCGACTACAACGGTCTTCCAAAACCGCTGCAACGTCCTTGCCCACCGATCTTGATCGGTGCAGGTGGCAAGCGCATGCTCGGTATCGCCGCTCGCGAAGCCGACATCGTGGGCATCAATCCATCACTCGCCCCGGGCGCAGTGGGCCCCGAAGTGATTGCCGACATGTCGTCGCAGGCGGTTGCCGACAAGATCGCCATCGTGCGGGAGAAAGCCGGTGCGCGGTTCGGCGATATCGAATTGAACATCCGCACGTTCCTGGTGAATGTCACCGACGACGGGAAGGCAGCGCGCGAGAAACTCGCCAAGGGCATGGGGGTTGATGCCGCCCTCATTCACGATTCGCCGTTTGCGCTCATTGGGCCACCCAACGAATTGATCGAAACGTTGGTCGCACGTCGTGAGAAGTTCGGCCTGTCCTACGTGATCGTCGGCGGCGACGATGTGGAGGCATTCGCGCCCGTAGTGGCGGCACTCGCCGGCAAGTAACTACGCGCCGGGAACGATTGCGCGGCGCAACGGGCGATCCCAGCCACGTTGGCCCGTCGGCCTGGGGCTTGGCCACAGGCGGGGACCCATTTCCACCATGCCGTGGTGCGTGTTGTAGTCGCCGAGCAGGTTGAGGAACGGCACGGCATCGAATGCGTCCGCTCCGCGAACGCCGACACCCTTCCACGCCCCCGTGGCGAGCAACTCCAGGGCCACCACCGGACAGATTGCGGTTTGCCACAACACGGCCTGCGCACCGTATTCACGCATGGTGGTTTCGTTGTCGGCAACGTGGTACAGGTACACCTCCCGCGGCTGACCGTACGAGGTTCCCTTCACCCACGTTCCGGCACAGGTCCGCCCGTGCATGACGTGACCGAGTCTGGCCGGGTTCGGAAGTACGGCCGCCAACACGTCACGGGGCGCCACAGAAACGTCACCCACCCGAACCTTTTCGGTGCGATCCAGGCCCAGATACGCGAACGTCTTCAACCAGTCGATGAACTCGGCACCCAGTGAGTACTTGAACGTCACACGATTGCACTCGATCTCGCGCGGAATCAACAACACTTCTTCGTGCTCCACGTTGACGCACTCGTTCGCCCCGATGCCGGCCGGAAAGTGGAAGACTTCGGGCTCGCTGAAGATCTCGGTGGTGAACAATCCGCGGGACTTCTCCCACACGATCGGCGGATTGAGACACTCCTCGATCGTGGTCCAAATGGAGAACGTTGGCGCAAAGTCGAAACCGTCGATCGAGAGGTTCGAGCCGTCGCGGACGCCGATCTCGTCGATGGTGTCGAACAAGTGATCTGCCGCATACCGAGCAAACACGTTCGACAAGCCGGGCTCCACACCCATGCCCACGAGCGCCAGGAGGCCTCGGTCGCGCCACTGTGCATCGGCGGCAAGCTGGGCAGCGCCAAGTGGCTCGCCCACCTCGTTGTAGGGGTTGGTCGGGTGTGGTTTGGACAGGTTCATCGCCATGTCCACGTAGGTGCATCCCGCCTCGAACGCCGCTTCGAAAATCGGGTCGTTCAGACGCGGGTCGCACGCGTTCACGATGATGTCGATCTTGTGGGCCTTGGCCAACGCAACGATGTCGTCCTTGTTGTTGGCATCAACCTTTGCAGTGGAGAACCGATCCGGATTGTCGAGGTTCTTCAATGCATCGATGCAACGTTGCTCGTTGATGTCGGCGAGAACGAACGCGTCGAAGAAGCTTCGTGACTCGGCAATGGAGGCCATGCTCGCCCCTACTCCGCCGGCGCCGACGACGAGAATGCGACTCACGAGTGGGGTTCCTTGGGTTCGTCGGATGCGGGGGCATCCGAGAGTTTCAGGCTACCCGTGCACCGAACGACGACGATTCGCAAATGCGCAAGCGTGGCAAAGTCGTTACATTTGCACCGACGTGTGTTTCCTACGTTTCTGCGGGAAAGCAATATGTGATCTCGGTGAATTTGTCCTTCGCAAAAACATAAAGTAGTCGCAGAGGCTCGTCACCGACGTTGTACGCAACGTGTTCGGCATTCGGCGGAATCCATACGGCGTCACCACTTGCCACTGGATACGTCTCGTCATCGACCAACACTTCACCTCGACCGGAAACTACGTAGTACACCTCCGCAGGCTCGTGAGTATGTCCGCGCGATGGACGCTGTACACCTACGGGAACTTCGGCGATTCCCACCACCAATTCCTTCGTTGGCATCGTGTCACCGCCGATGAGTTCCCACCAACGCACCGCTCCACGGGAACTGCTGTTCCACTCGTTCACTGGCACGTTTCCAACCCGCGTAATCACCGGCTTGGCCACGAGTCAACAGTAGGCGGGCTGGGCTACTGTCTGGTCATGCGTCTCGACGGTACGCGAGTGCTCCCCATATGAACCTCGATGGTGCGCGAGTGCTCGTAACTGGGGCCTCCCGGGGTATCGGCGAGGCGATCGTTCGCGAGGCAGCCGTCCGCGGTGCACGAGTACTCGGGGTTGCCCGCAGCGCAGGCGCTCTCCAGGTGGCGATGCAGTCCGTCAATGGCGTTGCATTCCCCTGCGACTTGACGGTGGAGTCGGAACGTTCCGACCTGATCGGGCGATTGGAGTCCATCCACGGCCCCATCGACGTGATCATCAACAACGCCGGAATCGACGACACCAAGATGTTCGCCCAGGCCTCGGCGCTCGACGTTCAGCGGGTCATCACACTCAACCAGGTGGTGCCGATCGAATTGATGCGTCAGGCAGTGCCGCTCATGCGCTCGCGCGGTCGCGGACACGTGGTGAACATCTCTTCGCTTGCTGCTGCTGGCGGGTTTGCGGGCATGACGCTGTACTGCTCATCGAAGGCGGGGCTTTCCGGCTTTCATCGCGTGCTTCGCCACGAACTGAAGGGGTCACCGGTCGGGCTCAGCCTCGTGGAGATTGGGCCGATCCCCACCGACATGCTGGCGAACGTAAAGAACGTACGTGCCGCGGAACGAATGTTTGCCCGACTACGACGTTTGCAGTTGTTACCCGAAGTACCGCGTGAGCGTGTCGCCAGAGCCGTTTGTGACGCCATCGAACGCAATACCGCAAGCGTTTGCTTGCCGAAGCGCGCGAGAATCTACCCGTTGCTGGTTGGATTGCCGCAGCGAATCGTGAACGCGATTACCGCCGACATCAAGCGCTAGCAGGTACCCGCGACCACAGCAGTGGATTCATCTCCGACTCGGCCCGCGACCCCGTGGGCAAGGATCCCAGCCATTTCTCGTGGTCGTCACGCTTCATTGGTCCGTCGATCTTCCCCACTCGCGCGCCATCGGCAAAGTAGATGATGGTCATTACGGAACGCATGGTAGAAGTCTCGTTGGCTGGCGCCCCATGCAACGTCCAACCGCTATGGAATGTGGCGTCACCTGCACGCATCGGCGCATACGAAACGAGTTGGAGGTTTTCACGCTCGATGAGGGCATCGAAATACCGTTGTGAATCGTCGCCGATCGCCGAACCCCCCAAGTCTCCCCGCTCGTGACTTCCCGAGGCGAACACCACGGATCCGACGTCGGTTGGAATGTCGACCAGGGGCATCCACATGGTGACGGTATGCGTCGTATCCAGTGGCCAATACACCTGATCCTGGTGCCATGGAGTGATTCCACCCCCGGGCTCCTTGAAGAGGGATTGGTCGTGATAGAGCCGCACAGCGTCTACTCCCATCAGGTCTGCGGCAACCCTGGCGAAACGCTTCGCAAATACGAATGCACGTGCCATTGGGTTCACCGTCCAGAGATTCATCGACTGGATGAATGCCTTACCGTACGTATCTCGCTCGGACAGTGGTCGCAAATCACCGCTCAACTCGCGAGTGGCCTCCCGAATCGACGGCGCGAAAGTGGCGATCTCATCCGTGGACGCCAAGGAACGAATCGCGGCATGACCATCACGACGGAAATTCGTGGCGACAGTCGGATCAATTTCGATGGTGCAGTCGAGTTCTGCCGACACGCCAAGATGCTATGTGGTGCCTGGATAGCGTGATTGCATGAGTTTGTGCGTCGTCGGCGACTTCGCATGGGACGTGCTCATTCGAACCAACAACGAGGTGTTGAAGGGGGGCGATTCCTTCGGCGAGGTGCTACTGCATCCGGGAGGTAGTGCCGCGAACGTCGCCGTATGGGCGCGGCGCTGCGGGCTGGAAACGCACTTCGTGGGCAAGATCGGCCGCGACCGTCTCGGCGACCTCGCCCGCGAGGACCTCGAGCGCGAGGGAGTGGTACATCACTTCATCCAAACCGACGCACACCTCACGGGCAGCGTTGCCGTATTCGTCGATCAAACCGGCGAGCGCAGCATGGTGTCCGGTCGCGGCGCTGACTTCTTCTTGTTGCCGCAGGAACTCCCCAAGGCCGTCATCAATCGAACCGATTACCTGCACCTCACTGCGTGGTCGTTCTTCACCGATCCCCCGCGCACGGCCGCACGACTGGCGGCGGAAATCGCGCGAGCCGGTGGCAATCTCATCTCCTTTGATCCTGCGTCATTCCAGATGATCGAGGAAATGGGGGTCTCGACGTTCTGGTCGTACGTGAAGGACCTCGGTGTCAACGTCTTCCTGCCCAACTACGAGGAGGGTCGGGTACTCACCAACCTGCTCGAGCCTTCGGAGATTGCCTCGTCGCTGGCCGAGCAGCTGTCCGGAGCCACGATCATCCTCAAACTCGACGCCGACGGCGCGTTGGTACACCACGACGGCACGCAGACCGTCGTTGCGCCCGCAACCAACAATCTGGTCGACGCCACCGGCGCCGGCGATTCGTTCGCCGGCGCGTATCTTGCACACTTTGCCAAACATGGCTCAGTCGTCGATGCAACACGCTTCGCCACGCGAATTGCGGCGTGGGTGATCGAACATCTCGGTGCCCGCCCGACCAGCGATACGTCGTTGGCGCGAATCATCGCCGCCAATTAGCCGTTCGTACCGATCACCGCTACCTAGGCACGGTGATCGACCGGTGGCGTAACGCCATCGGGCGGCAACCGTTCTCCGCGTGGAAGCGGAAAGTACTTGTGGTGCCACGCACCCGTCACCTCGTAGATGGCGGTGCCGCGCTGACCGTCACTCGTGGTCACCAACATCTCGTTCAATCCACCGCCGAGGGAGTTGGGTTTGCCCGGATTGAATGCGTCGTAGCGTTGCGCCCAACGTCCGGTTGCGTCGACGTTGATACCGCGACCGTTCTCGAGGATGAACGTGACGCGGCCCGCCAAGCCCCGCACGTGTTCACCGTGGCGCTCGTACGACGTGGCGTTGTTGGATTCATCGAGCCACGTGAGGTCGTGGCGAAACTCCCTGACCGCCACCGGCTCGCCACCATCGCTCGGCGAGAAACAACCGTCGGTGTAGACACGGGCGCCATTGGGCAATTCCCAACACCATACGGCGAGCATGCCCTCGGGCACATGGATTGCAAGCCACATCCACATCGGACATCGTGAGTGCGTTCGGATGCCCCAGGAGTGATCGCGCTGACCCCACCAGTTTTCGATCTGCTTGGTCTCACCGTTGCGCGAGACCGTGCCGTTGTACCACCCACTCTGGAACATGTGCGACTGATCCCACACCACCTCATGTCCTGCCTTCATCGTGCCGCGCCTCAGTTGGTACGGCTGTACGCGAGCGGTATAGGTGATGTCCATCGCCAGTGGTACGTCGGTTCCGGATTCACCCGACACGCGCAGTCGAACCTGCCGACGCGGCTCGAGGATGTCGATCTGTACCGGACCGACGTTCCATGCGTCATGATCATCCGTCACACCCCGTGCATGTCGCGCGAACAACGGGGTGCTTCCCCATCTACCGAGTTGCAGCGAGTCCATCTCGTGGCGTGCCGGGAAGTTTGCCAGGGTGAGGATGTACACGTCGCCCAGGCAGTCAGTTGGGTGCATGACGAAGAACAAACTCTCGCGCCAGTCGTGGTGATGCAGGACCGTGTTTCGGAACGGCTCGGGGATCTGGTGTCCGAAGCGTTCGTCTGCGGCGTCGTAACGGGCCATGCGCCTAGTTTCGCACAGCTGCGAGCGAGTCGAGATCGTCGGCGTGTTGGGCGTGTCGATTGGCCATTGCGAGGAACATCTCATCGCCGCGTTCGGTTTGCTTGACGATCATCGAAGCAACCACCGCCATCACGTATCCCGCGAACGCAAAACGGCGGTACTCCAACCACGCGTGGTCGTTGTCGAGCCGAACGTCGTAACTCCCAAGCCCATCTACCCAGCGTTGTACCAGTTCCCGCTCATGCGTGCGTCGCAAATCCGTGGTCAAACCCGCTCCGACGAAGTACGCGAGATCCTGGGCGCCGGATGCGTGGGTGACGGTCTGGAAATCAACCACTCCCACTCCCGATTCGCAAAAGAGCAGGTTGTCGAGCCGAAAATCGCCGTGCACCACCGTGCGGTTCGGCAAATCTCGACTGAAGTATCCGCCCGAATCTCGAACGAACTCTTCCCCCACCCGCCGTGCGGCAGCCGAGAGGCGCTCACCGTATCGCTGTATGAATCCGGGGAATACTTGATGCATCAGCGCCTGACTACCCGATCGCTCCTTTGCAGTGGAGCGATTCAACCACGGCAGCGTCGATAGGAACGGGGAATTCCACAGTGGACCGTGCAGTCGAACGAGTTCATCCACGCACGCCCCGGCCTGCGCAGGGGTACAGCCAGCCAGTTGATCTCCTTGTTCGCATGGCGAAAAGTCCTCGAGCAACAACAGGAATTCGTCGGTGGCTTCGTCCCGCTCCACGTGAAAGCACCGTGGTGCCCCCACGTGCAAGGAGTCCCGGAGATCGCGATAGAACGACGCCTCCACTTCATAGCAGCGTGTCGCCAAGCCCGTGGCGCGACTTCGGGGATCGTCGCTCGGAAACTTCGCAATGAGCGTTGCCGGAAGACTGCACGGCGCGTTGTAGGTGAGGTGGAGTCGCCTCGACTCCGACATCTGGCCGGTACCGATTGGTTCGGCTCTCACGCCGGTGATGCGCGAGGTGCCGAGGTGCTTGACGAGTGCCTGGTTCAACAACTCGACGGAGGGTGAACCGCTGGCGGCAGGCTGCTCGGCGGAGGGCACCGCCTTGGTCTACACCGTTTCGGGTTCGCGCGACAAACGGGCAGCGACACGCCCGATTTTGTCGATTCGGGCAATCAATGCCTCGCGAGCCTTCTCGCCTTCCGCCGACAAACCCGTTACGTCCTTCACCTTCCAGTGGCGCAACACCACCGGTTCGAGGATCTGTTCGTGGTGAATCTTGAAGTCGTAGATACCGGCATTGGCAATCTGCTTGGCAAGTTCGTTGAAATTCGGAATTCCCGTTCCGGGCATCGCGAAGTTTCGAACCGCCCGCTCGATACCGATCATCATGTTGGACGGATCGGCTTCGAGCGCCGACGTCGCTAGGTCGCGGTAAAACAGGAAGTGCAAGTTCTCGTCGTTGCCGACGCGGAGCATCACATCCTGACCTGCCTGATCACCGATCAGTTTTCCGGTGTTACGGTGCGCAATTCGTGTCGCGAGTTCCTGCATGGAGAGATACGCGAGTGCTTCGAACAAATCGTCCGGTGCGGGTACTTGGGCACCGCGAACCTGTTGCATACGTGCGCGCTCGAGTTCCACCGGGTCGAGGGCACGGGTCACGGTGAGGTAATCGCGAATGGCGATGGAGTGCCTACCCTCCTCTGCGGTCCAGTTCCGTGCCCAGGCGCCGTATGCGCTGTCGCCGCCGAAGATGGTGCTGATGTCGCGGGTGTAGTACGGCAGGTTGTCTTCGGTGAGGAGGTTCACGAACAGTGATGCACGTACCGCTTCGGGAAGCGTCCAGCCGCCATCACCGAAGTCGGCATCGTCGGGCGACCACGGCCGTTCCGGGTCGAAGTCTCGTCCACGACTCCACGGCACGTATTCATGGGGGAACCACTCCTTGGCAACGCCCATGTGGCGGTCGTACAACCTCGCCGCCGTGGGCTCCAGAACGTCGAGCAGTTCCGCGGGATTCACTTCGCCACCTCGCAACCTCGGCTTGGCGTCATACCGTCACCCTAACCGCAGGCGATCTACGAGGCGAGACAGAGGCACCCGAAAATCATCGAGCAGTGGAATGCCTGCGATCATTAGTGCCCGATTCTCCAGCACCGAATTAGCAGGGCGTGGAGCCGGTCGTGGTGGCATCAATTCACTCGTCGTTACCGGTCGCACACGATTCGGATCGAGTTCTGCCGCACGTAGCACTTCGCGTGCAAACTCGTACCAACTCACCACGCCCTGATTCGTAACGTGCCACGTGCCACTGCGCTGCCCTACTGCGAGGTGCACGATCATTCGCGCAGCATCATCGGCCATGGTGGGGTTGCCAATTTGATCGTCCACGAAGGTGAGCGTGTCGTGTTGTGCAGCGAGCCTCAGGATGGTCTTCACCATGTTCGCTCCGTGGTAGCCACACACCCAGGAAATGCGCACGATCGAATCGATGGACGTATCGACGGCGTGTTCCCCTACCAATTTGGATAGCCCGTATACCGATCGTGGGTTCGGCGCGTCGCTCTCCACGTACGCCGTAGGTTTGGTGCCGTCAAATACGTAGTCGGTGGAGATGTACACCACTCGCGCATCCACATTTCGTGCGGCGCTCACCACGTGTTCGGTGGCGGTGCCGTTGATCAGCCTCGCTCTTTCGGCATCACTTTCGCATGCATCAACGGCGGTCCACGCAGCAGCATGAATGATCACATCGGGGCGCTCGCGAGATACAGCCACCTGCACCGCAGTGGAATCGGTGACGTCGAGTTCGGCACGGGTCAACCCGGAGACCTGATGTCCGCCGGCTTGCGCTGCGTCAACCAGTTCGCGCCCCAACTGTCCGCCAGCGCCCGTGATGAGAATCTTCACAGCGCCCCGGTCCTCACGGCTTGGCCTTGAGCGGCTCCCACCACCAGCGGTTGTCGCGGTACCAGGCAACGGTGGCCTCGAGTGCTTCGTCGAGCGAGCGTTGACGCTTCCAACCCAACTCGGTGATCTTGGCGATATCCACCGAATAACGGCGGTCGTGACCCTTGCGATCCTGCACGTATTGCACGCTGGCCTCGTCCTTGCCGTGGAGTGCGAGCAATTTGTCCACCAGCACCCGGTTGGGCGTTTCGTTGCCGGCACCAATGTTGTAGATCTCGCCGAGGGTCCCCTTTTCCAACACCAGGTGTACGCCTGAGCAATGGTCGTCCACGTACAACCAGTCGCGTTCGTTGAGTCCGTCGCCGTACAGCGGAATCTTCTTGCCGTCGAGCAGGTTGGTGGTGAACAACGGAATCGCCTTCTCCGGGTATTGGAATGGACCGAAGTTGTTGGTGCATCGGGTGACCAACACGGGTGTTCCATGTGTCGAGAAGTACGACAAGGCGATCAGGTCGCTACCCGCCTTCGACGCCGAGTACGGCGATCGTGGCTCGAGCGGATCGGTCTCTTTGGAGGATCCGACTTCGACGCTGCCGTACACCTCGTCGGTGCCGATGTGCACCACCCGCTGCATGCCGAGCTTGCGTGCGGTGTCGATCACGACGTTGGTGCCGAAACAGTTGGTGAGAATGAAGTCCTCGCCACTCTCGATGGAACGGTCGACGTGGCTTTCGGCCGCGAAGTGCACCACCCAGTCGTGGCCCTTCATCGCAGCTTCAATGTCGCCCGGATGGCAGATGTTTCCCTTCACGAAGGAGAATCGCGGGCTGTCGTCCATGTCTCGCAAGGTGGACAGATTGCCCGCATACGTGAGCGAGTCGTACACCGTTACCGAATGGTCGGTGTTGCGCAGCACCCACCGCACATAGTTGCTTCCGATGAACCCGGCCCCGCCGGTAACGAAGATCTTCATGTCAGGCGCGCACACCCCAACGTGGCGCGGTACGCGACACGATTGCGGGGACGCCGCTCATGTTCGCATTCCCCAAATGGGCTGCTGGTGCGGTGCGATGTCCTTACGAAGTGGGTTGGCTTGGTCGCGCTTCGACAGGGTTGGTGATGCGATTCCCCAATCGGCACCGATTGCCGGGTCGTCGTAGGCGACGCCGAGCTCGTCGTTGGGGTTGTAATAGTTGTCCACCAAGTAAGTAATGGTCATGTCGGTGAGCGATGCGAAACCATGCGCGACACCGGGTGGAATGAACACCCCGCGATGGTCATGCGTACCGTCCTCGCGTGCGCCGAGGTCGATCACTTGCGTAACGCCATCCGTCGGTGATCCCGCACGAAGGTCGTGCAGCACCACCCGACACGTGCCGTACGGTACGTACCAGTAGTCGGCTTGATGCAGGTGGTAGTGCAGCCCCACGATTGCACCCGCCTTACGGTCCCCGCGATTGCCCTGGATCATTTCGCGGCCGAGCGGGAACCACTCGCGTCGATACGTCTCGATGAAGAATCCTCGTTCGTCACCGTGCATGCTCGGCTCGACGATTTGCACACCCTTGATGAGGTCGGACTCGGTAATCTTTGGCATCTAGGCGTCGAGTTCCACTTTGGAGTCGTCACCCAGCATCAACCGAAGGGCGTGTGGCCGATGCTGCGACTTGACCACCTGGACGTTTCGTCCGAGCAGCGAGTCGGTCATCTTCTGCACGTCGTTCACCGTGCAGCCGTCGAGCAATACCGAGTGCTCAAGTTCGCTGTGCACGATGTTGCAGTTGTTGCCGATCGATGTGTACGGCCCGATGTAGCTGTTGTCGATCACGGTGTCGCTACCAATCACCACCGGGCCACGAATACGCGAGTTGACGATCTTTGCACCACCCATGATCACGACGCGCCCTTCAATCTGCGAGTTGGCATCCACGCTGCCGTCGTTGCGCGGCTCAAGCACTTCGAGCACCAGCCGATTGCATTCCAACAACGGGTCCTTCTTGCCGGTGTCTATCCACCAACCTTGCAGCACTTCGTGGCGCACGGTCCGGCCCTGCTCGATCAGCCACTGGATGGCGTCGGTGATCTCCAGCTCGCCTCGCTTGGATGGCTCGATGGCCCGAACGGCCTCGTTGATGGTTTTGTCGAAGAGATACACGCCCACGAGTGCCAGGTCGCTCGGTGGATCCTTCGGCTTTTCCACCAGACGCTTGACGTGCCCCTCCTCGGTTACTTCGGCAACTCCGAACTGACGCGGATCGTCGACGTGACACAACAAGATCTGTGCCGTCGGGGCATTCTTTCCTCCGGCCGAACGAGCCGCCTCGAACTCCTTCACGAAACCCTCGAGCCCCTGCTCGAGCATGTTGTCGCCCAGGTACATGACGAAATCGTCGTTGCTCAAGAAGTCGTTGGCAATCAACACGCAGTGGGCAAGTCCGAGGGGTTGATCCTGGGGTATGTAGGTAACGCTCACCCCGAATTGGGAGCCGTCGCCCACGGCCGACATGATCTCTTTTCGTGTGTCACCCACGATGATGCCGATCTCACGAATGCCCGCGCGTTGCATCGCCTCGATGCCGTAGAAAAGGATCGGTTTGTTGGCAATCGGCACCAGTTGTTTGGCGCTGGTGTGGGTGATGGGTCGCAAGCGAGTGCCCGCACCACCGGACAGGATGAGCCCCTTCATCGCTCCTTCAGGCTAGTTCGCGGGCCATTACTAGGGTTTCTTCCGTGAAGCCCACCTATCTCCATGCATTCACCAAACCGTCGCGCACCGAGTTCGTCACCATGGTGCGAGGCGAGGGGGCGCGCCTCTATGACAGCGAAGGCAGGGAGTACATCGATGGCATGGCGAGCCTCTGGTATTGCAACATCGGACACGGACGCAGGGACATGGCCGACGCGATTGCGGCGCAAGTGGTGAAACTGGAGTCGTACAACAATTTCGATCCCTTCAGCACCGACGTGACGGATCGTCTCACCGACAAATTGCATGCACTGTCCCCCATCCCGAACAACCGGGTGTTCTTGTGCTCGAGCGGATCGGAGTCCGTCGATACGGCGATGAAACTTGCTCGCCTCGCCCATGTTCAGGCGGGCCAGCCCGAGCGAACCATCATCATCTCTCGCGGTCGCGGTTACCACGGCAGCAATTTCGGTGGAACCAGCGCTCAGGGATTGCCCCTCAACAAGATCGGCTACGACCCACTGGTGCCCGACGTAACGCAGGTGGACCCCGACGACATCGAGGCCCTGTCCGTCGCGATGAGTCGTGACGGTTCGCGCATCGCTGCGGTGCTGGTGGAACCGGTTCAGGGTGCAGGAGGCGTCTTTCCACCGACCGATGGGTACCTGCAGGGCCTCCGGAAGTTGTGCGACCAGCACGGAGCGTTCCTCATCTTCGACGAAGTGATCTCCGGATTCGGGCGATTGGGCACCTGGTTTGCTGCACAGCGCTACGGCGTCGTACCCGACTTCACGTGCTTTGCCAAGGCGGTTACCTCGGGATACGTGCCGCTCGGCGGAGTGTTCGTCGGAAGTGCGCCGCTTCGCGCACTCGAAGCCGATTCCGCCTTCGTTCTGAGAACGGGCTACACCTACTCGGGACACGCGACTGCATGTGCAGCAGCACTGAAGAACCTCGACATCATCGCGGACGAAGGCTTGGTCGAGCGCGCCACGCACGTCGGCGACCTCGTGTCGTCTGCACTGCACGCCCTGCATCGCGATGGGGTCCTGAGGGAAGTTCGCGGAGACGGAGCGGTGTGGGCGGCAGGTCTGCACGGGCATCACGACGCCCAGGCGGTGCGAGACATTGCCATGCGCAACGGAGCCATCGTGCGGGGCATCGGGGCCGAAACCAATGCATTCTGTCCACCGCTCGTGGCGACGGATGCCGAAATCGGGCGCCTCATGGACGCCTACGCCTCGGCCTTGCACGAGCACGTGAAGACCGTCGGCGCCTGACTCGCATCGCACGACGCGACGCACTTCCTGACTCGTATCCCCGGTCGTTCCGCAACTAGGTTCGCATCGTGAATCTGGCCGGTCGCAATGCGCTGATCACGGGTGGTGCCAGCGGCATCGGCGCGGCCGTGGCGGAATCGTGGACCAAGGCGGGAGCCTCCGTCACCATCGTGGATGTGAACGCCGAGGCCCTCGACGCAACTGCTCGGCGCCTCGACGTGAACGCGGAGGAACTGGACGTGTCCTCGAGCGACGCCTGGACCCGCTTCATCGAATCACACGACCACTTCGATCTCGTCCACCTGAATGCCGGCGTTACGACGCATCGCAACGTGCTCGACGGGCCCGCCGACCCGGCGCAACCACCGCTCGTGCGCGTTACCGACGACGAGTATCGGCGCGCCCTCGGGGTGAACGTGGATGGTGTGGTGTTCGGTGCACGGGCCGTGATCCCGGGGATGTGCGAACGCCGTAGCGGCGACATCGTGGTCACGGCATCGATCGCAGCATTCGTGCCGATTCCTCCCGACCCCATCTACGGTCTCACCAAATACGCAGTATCGGGTTTGGTGAAGTCACTCACGCCGCGGCTCGCCGAGTTTGGCGTGTGCATCAGCGCCATCTGCCCGGGTTTCGTCGACACTCCGCTGATTGGCGAGCGTGCTCGTGAGTGGATCGCCGAATTGGGCATGCCGCTCATGAACACGCGGCAAGTCGTCGACGCAGTGACTACTTCGGTTACCCGACGCATCAACGGCGCGCATTGGATCGTGCTGCCGGACCAGGATCCGATTCTGCATGAGCAGGCGACCGTGCCGTTTCCCACCAACACACAGTGACGGCCCCCACCTTCAATCCGTTCGATCCGGCGTTTCGCGCCGACCCGCATCCGTTCTACGACGCCCTCAGGGAGCACGACCCCGTTCATATCTCCTTGGGTGGCCTGGTGGTTCTCACCCGATACAGCGATGTGGCAACGGTGCTTCGATCCAACGACTACAGCCGTGACATCGAGAAGTCGGGCAAGCCCACCGACGATCCGATTCGCACTCGAATGCGCCAGCGCCGACGCAACACCTCCAAGTCGATCCTCAATCTGGATCCGCCCGACCACACGCGACTGCGCCGACTCGTCTCGAAGTCGTTCACTCCGAGTGCCATTGAATCGCTCCGCCCCATGGTGCAGCGATTCGTCGACGATGCACTCGACAAGGCGGAACAGCGCGTGCGCAGCGGCGGCACCTTCGAGCTCATCGATGACGTCGCCTTTCCCGTGCCGTTCCTGGTGATCTCGGCGATGCTGGGTATGCCCACCAGCCGCGCCGACGAACTTCGCGAATGGTCGCAAGTGATCACCCGAACGCTCGAGCCCACCGTCGGCTTGGCCGATCTCGAGGAAGCCGACGCCGCATTCGCCGGTTTGCTCCCGTTCCTGGACGAAACAATCAGCGAGCGGCGCCGAAACCCGGGTGACGACATGCTGTCCTCACTGATCTCCGCAGAGGAGTCGGGGGACAAACTCACCGCGGACGAGCTCGTCACGTTCGTGGTGCTCTTGTACATCGCCGGACACGAAACCACGGTGAACCTCATCGGAAACTCGATGTTGGCGCTCTTGCGAGCGCCCGACCAATTGCAGTACGCGCGCGACAACGGACTCGGCTCCAACGCCGTGGACGAACTACTTCGCTTCGACGGTCCGGTGCAACACACGGTGCGTGTGCCGTTGGTGCCGGTGCAGTTTCAGGTTGGTGACCGAGTCGTAGAAGTTGCCCCCGGTGAACGGGTGCTCACCAGCCTTGGCGCAGCCAGTCACGACCCGAGCGTGTTCGAGAACCCCCACCAGTTGGATCTACGCCGCGCGAACGCCAACAAACATCTTGGCTTCGCCGCGGGTATCCACTACTGCTTGGGCTCGGCCTTGGCCAAACTCGAGGCGCAGGTGGCAATAGAACGCTTGCTCGCACGTTTCTCCAGGGTGGAGTTGGCCGACGAACCGAGTTGGCGTGACCGACTCACGATTCGCGGGGTTGATCGCCTGGCGCTCGCAGTCGAGCGATGAGCGAACTGGTGTCCCAGCGGCGCCCACCCATCTCCATCACCTCGCCGTAGAAGTCGTTGACGATGGTGGTGATTGGCAGATCGACACCGAGCCGCCTTGCTTCATCCAAACAGATGGCAAGGTCTTTTCGCATCCACTCCACGGCGAATCCGAAGTTGAATTCGTTGCGCACCATCGTTTTGGAGCGATTCACCATCTGCCATGAACCAGCGGCACCCTGGGAGATGACTTCCACCAGGGCGTCGGGGTCGAGTCCTGCGGCCATTGCCAGGTTGAGCCCTTCGCTCAACCCCTGCACCACGCCTGCGATGCAGATTTGGTTCACCATTTTCGCGAGTTGACCCGAACCGCTCTTGCCGAGCCGTTTGCAGATCTTCGCGTAACTCATGAGTACCGGATAGGCGCGATCGAACACGTCTTCGTCGTCCGCGCCGCACATGACCGACAGTTGACCGTTTTCTGCACCGGCTTGACCACCAGATACCGGAGCATCGATGAAGCCAATCCCACGCTCGGCACACGCCGCCGCCAACTCGCGCGCCAATGCTGCCGATGCCGTCGTGTGGTCCACCACGATGCCGCCCCGCGCGATTCCGGCGAGCACTCCGTCGTCGCCGTAGACCACGGAACGCACGTCGTCGTCGTTCCCCACGCAAATGAATGCGATGTCGGCGCCACGTGCCGCTTCGCGTGGTGTACCCGCGTGTGATCCGCCGTTGGCGGCAACCCACGCCTCTGCCTTCTGTGCCGTGCGGTTGTACACGCTGACTTTGTGGCCGTTGGCTGCGAGATGGCGTGCCATGGGACTCCCCATCACGCCAAGACCGATGAACGCGACGTTCACGGCGTTGTCCACAGTCTCACGACCATGCCGGACCCTCGGGCGTCACGTACGCGGAGGTGATTCCGCCGTCGATGATCAAACTCTGCCCCGTCATCCAACTGCTCTCGTTCGACGCCAGGAACAACGCACCGTTCACAATTTCCTGCGGCTCACCAAACCGCCCCATGGGAATGTGCACGAGCCGACGCTCACGCTTGGCGTCATCACTGAGAAACTTTGCAAGTAGCGGCGTCATCACTGGCCCCGGACACAGTGCATTGGCACGCACGCCGCGACGCGCATAGACGGCGGCCATCTCACGGGTCATTGCAAGCACTGCACCCTTCGACGCCGTGTAGGCGATCTGCGGTGTCGCTGCACCGAGATGCGCCACGAACGAGGCTACGTTCACGATGGAAGAGGTTTCACCGGATTTCTTGGCGGTCTCGATCATGTGCGGTATTGCGTGTCGACATGCGAGGAGCACACCCTTCACGTTGATGTCGAGCGTGGTTTGGATGACGTCATCGGGCGTGTTGACGGGGTCGTCATCGGCCGACAACATCACGCCGGCATTGTTGTACAACACGTGAAGATCGCCGAAGGTCTGCACGGAGAACTCGATTGCCGCTCGTACCGACGCCTCATTGCCAACATCGCATCGCACGGCTGCCGCCGAGCCGCCCGACCGCTCGATGGCACCAAGAGCATCGGATGCGTCACCGATGTCGGCAATCACCACGCGTGCACCTTCCGCAGCAAAGCGCTCCGCGCCAACGCGACCCAAGCCACTTGCACCACCGGTAATGAAGGCAACCTTGCCAGCGAGACGTCCGGCCATCAGTGGTGGTATCCGGTCATCCGTTACGCGCGCTCGAAGTAGCGCGTGCGCTCCCAGTCGGTAACGGTGTTGTTGAACGTTGCCCACTCGTGTCGCGCCATGGTGAGCAGATGGTGGTGCACATCGTCACCGAAACATTCTCGTGCAATGTCGCTGCGCTCCCACAAATCGGCGGCTTCGGCGAGGGTGGATGGGATCCTTGCAAGATCCTTCGCCTCGTAGCCGTTGCCCGGATATGCGTCCGGCAGTTGGAGACGATGACGAATGCCGTACAGGCCGGCGGCAATCGTTCCGGCGAAGGCAAGGTAGGAGTTGGCATCGGCACCCGGGATCCGGCACTCCACCCGTGTCGAAGCGCCGTGGCCCACCACGCGGTACCCGAGCGTTCGGTTGTCGATTCCCCACGCCACCGCCGTTGGAGCCCACGAGTCTGGCTGGAATCGTTTGTAGCTGTTTACCGTCGGGCCCCACAAGATGCTGAAGTCACGCGCGGCCGCAAGTTGCCCCGCCACATACATGCGGAAGTGATCGGTCAATACCGGTGCGTCGGTGCCGTGCTCCGCACCACTCTGCGCAGAATCCGCATGCGCCGTAGCAAGGTGTGCGACCCCGCCGTCGAAGGCCGAGCCTCGCAATGCACCCTCGCTCAAGTGCCACAGGCTGGAGTGCACATGGCACGATGACCCGGTTTCAGCAAAGTCGTACTTGGCCATGAAGGTGACGCTTCGCCCGAGCCCGGCTGCAATCTCCTTTGCTGCGGTCTTGTACACCACGTTTCGATCGGCCATCTCCAACGCCCGCGTATACGCCAGGTTCAACTCGTGCTGACCGCGGCCTGCTTCGCCCTTGGAGAATTCCACCGGAATACCGGCTGCCTCCAGACCACGACGAATCTCGCCCACTACGTATTCATCCCGTGTGGTTTGGACGATTTGGTAGTCCTCCATGAACGGCGAGTGCGGGGTGAGGTTGCGATGTCCGCGCTCATGGAGCATCTCGTACGACTCGTGAAACAGGTAGAACTCGATCTCGCTGCCGATCATTGGTTCCAGGTTCATTCGTTGTGCGGCGAGCACCTGGTCGCGCAACACGTGCCGTGGTGCCACCCGAATTGGTTCGCCGGTCTTCACCGAGTAGAGATCGCAGAGGACGAGCGCAGTCTTGGGGACCCACGGCGTCATCCGAATGGTGGAAAAGTCGGCTCGAGCCAACATGTCGCCGTAGCCGAGGTCGTAGGAAGCGAAGCGGTAACCGGGTACGGCGACGTCGTCGAAGTCGGTGGCGATGAGATAATCGCAGTTCTCAGTGCCATGCTCGGCAACGTGCTCGAGAAAGAACCGGCCTGTAGTGCGCTTACCGACGAGGCGACCCTGCAAATCTGGGAATGCCATCACCACCGTGTCGATGTCGCCCCGCTCGATTGCGACGAACAACTCGTCGCGCGTCGGCTGCTTCACAGCATCACTCCGTCACGACGCGTCGGCTGCTTCACAGCATCACTCCGTCACGAGTGGGCCGCTCGAACATGAACTACTTTTTCTTGCTCGTCGCCTTGGGCTTGGCTGGCTTCTTCGCGTCGGTCTTCTTCGGGTCGGCTTTGCGCTTGCCGCCGGTGGACGCGCGACCGAGTTCTTGCAACTGCGACTTTCCACCCGCGCTCAGCACACCTTTTTCGAGTGCATCGTCGAGGAATCGTGTGGCTTCCTCGGTGCTGCAACGCTTGGATGGGGCAATTTCGGAGATGAGGTTCAGGCGTGCACGCTCGTACATCGTTTTTTCGGCAGCAGAAAGTTGGTTCTCACGATCGCGAGCCGCCAGGTTGCGCACCACTTCGGCAACCTGGTACACGTCACCGCTCTTCAACTTTTCTTGGTGGTTCTTGAAACGACGCGACCAGTTGGCAGGTACTCGAGGATCGGGCTTCGACAGCACGTCGACGAGGTCTTGCAGTTCGCTCTTGGATACCGGCGGACGGATGCCGAGGTCGTACACCTTGGCGACCGGTACGGAAAGGGTCATACCCTTTCCCGTGGCATCGGTCATGACGGACTCGAGAATCAGGTAGTCCTGTACCACGTCGAAGGCTCGCATGCGCTTGATGGCCTTCACGGTGCACGCACCGTGCTGGGGGTAGATGACGGTGTCGCCTTTTTTGAACTTCTTCACGCTTGCTCTTCCTCCAAGGGGTCGTTTCAGGCTAAGGCGTAGTTACGCACGAACCCCGTATTTCGTGACAGTTCGGGCTCGCGGCGGTCGAACCTCACCACGGCACGCAGTTTTACCAGCGCAGTGTCGCCACCCAGTGCGACGGGGCTAGCACGGGTAGGTGCGCGGAGATTGCCCCGGTGGGTGCCGACAACACCTCACCAGCCCGCGAATATACGTCGAGTGCAAGCGCCAGCACCTCGTCGCTCGTCACACCGTCCTCGAGAATCAGGGAGTCCACCCGCCCGAGTTCAGCCCAACGTCGGGTTTCGGCAAGATCCACGCTCGTTCGTCCAGCCCCGATATCACGAGTCGCCCTGTTCAACGCTTTCACCACCCGTTCGTTGCGGAGCCAGTCGACCTCGACTCCAATCCGGGAATCGAGTTCGGCGGTGGTGAATGCGTCGGGTGATCCATGAATGACGGCTGCAATCTCGAGAGAGTCGGCTACTTCGGTGAGATACGCAATGTACCGATCCACCCCGACGACGATCAGCGGCAACCGTCCGAGAACGGGATACTTTCGCTGGGTTCCGACGGTGATTCGAGCGACGTCGCGTAGCCATTGGCGATACCGCCCGTCCACCTGATCACCCTCGGACTCGCGTCCCTTTCGGGCTCCTTCACCATGAAACTTCGCCGGAAGTCCCGGCACCCGGAGCGAGCGCATGCGATCCTCCACGGTCGCACCCCGAGCATGAAAGGAAGCAAGTCGACAACCCGTTTCGGTGAGCATCAGAACCAGAGCATTGGCGTGGCGGGCCTGTCGAACGAGTGGTAGTACGTTCAGCGAGCGGGATACGGACACCTGCGGCAACGTCTCGTCGTCGAGTTGATACACGTACACATCGTCGTTGTGCGCCCCAATCCACACACCCTTCGACAAGTTCGCTCGACTGAGTTGCTCAACGCGATCTCGAATTGATTGGACCAGTCGTCTGGCGGCCCGCTTGGATCCAAACTCCGTGGCTTGGTCCTGGGCCTCGGCCAGCATGCGATTGAGATGGCTCTCGAATGCGCGATTCTCACCCGTCGGTTCGGCAGGTACCACCAGCGTGATCGCAAGATCGGTGGAGATGGCTGCAAGTTGCTTGAGCGATGACACCATTCGACGGGACTCTCCTTCGATGGGTATGTGACACGTATTGGACGCGACACGGGCGAAGACGGTCGAGTCTCGCCAACTACTCGGTGTTGCGCAGAGTAGAGATGTCTCAATTTCTCCATTCATCCGACATAATGGGAGCGGCTTGGCCGGGTAGCTCAGCTGGATAGAGCGGGTGGCTTCTAACCACCAGGTCGGGGGTTCGATTCCCTCCCCGGTCGCAACTCGGTGCTGTCAACAGTCCGCCTGTTGCGGAGACGCGACATCCCCGCGATCCCAATGCGGTTTCGAATATTACAGTCTCATTACAGAATGACCCAAAAGGTCAACGACTTGTAACTGCCTTCGTGCCCATGTGAACCCCCGGATGCCCTAGAACGGTAACGGCCCCTCGAGGGTGACCGTCCGGTCGCTCGGGCTCGAACAAAGGAAACATCAACAATGGACAAAGTTGGCTGGATAGCCGATCTATCCGAAAGTCAGTACGAGCTGATCTACAACGGATTCTCCTTCGCGGTCGCCGCAATGGGTATCGGATTCGTGTACTTCCTCGTATCACGCAACCGCGTAGCTCCGCAGTATCGCAGCGCCGTCACCATGTCGGCGATGATTTGCGGTATCGCCGCCTACCACTACTGGCGCATCTTCGGCCAGTTCGCCGACGGAGGCACATGGAACGAGGGCTACCGCTATGCGGACTGGCTCCTCACCGTTCCGTTGCTCGTCGCTGAACTCGTCGTCGTGTCGGGCCTGAGCAAGGAAGCCGCCAAGAAGGTCACCCCACGTCTCGTGGTCGCGGCCCTCTTGATGATCGCCACCGGCTACCCGGGCGAGACTGCAGCCGCTGGCAGCAGCACCCGCACGGTCTGGGGCATCATCTCGAGCATCTTCATGCTTTACGTGCTCTACGAATTGTTCGCCGGCGAAGTGGGCAAGGCCCTCAAGTCGCAGAGCGGAGAAGTGGGCTCGAAGCTGAACAACGTTCGCTACCTGCTCCTCTTCACCTGGGGCGTGTACCCGATCGCCTACATCTTGGGCGATTCGACCAGCTGGCTCTCCGATGCACTCGGCTTGAGCGGCAGCGAGGCATCAACTGCGATCCAGTTCGGCTACACCATTGCCGACGTGTTGGCCAAGCCTGGTTACGGCTTGATCATCTTGGGCATCGCAATTGCTCGCTCGAACGCAGAGGGTTACCGAGCCGCCTAAGGCTCCCGCACTCTCCCACCCTTCGGGGTGGATGGAAAGGCCCCGGTCGAAAGACCGGGGCCTTTCTTATTGTTCCTCGAAGTCACCTTCGCTGTAATCGGCAACAACGAGACCCGGCTTGGGTCAAGACTTCAAAGACAAAAGTGTCCGTAGCCGATCGGTGATAGCACCGTGTGATGGTGACGACGAAGCGATCCAGAGCACAAAGTCGCACACCTCGTCATTACTGATTCGACTCACCGCTACCTCATTGATTTCAAGAAAGACTGCAGTCGACAGCCACCCCAAAGGCTTGTTGCCGTCAATCAATGCATGGTTTCCCACTATCGACTGCAGTAGCTCAGCGGCCATTTCATGTGGGCCCTGGGGGAGCTAGGCGCGCAGGAGCAGTTGGCGCAAGTAGTTCAGTGCGGAGATTACGGCAAGTTCACGCATGGTCTTTCGATCTCCGGGCAACATCACCGTGGTGGAACTTGCGACTCCGTCAGGCATCGCCACCGCGATACACAGTGTTCCCACTTTGGCGCCATCTTGTTCGCTTGGGCCCGCAACGCCGGTCAGCGCCAACCCCACCGTTGAGCCGACGGTGCGACACACACCGAGTGCCATGGCACGGGCGGTTCCTTCGTTGATCACGGGACCCTGCGGCACACCGAGCACCTCGAACTTCACATCGCTCGCATAGGCCACTACCCCGCCGCGCATCACATCGCTGGCTCCGGCAGTCGCCGTAAGGCGACCCGCGACCAAACCGCCGGTGACCGACTCGGCCACACCGATGGTGAGGTTGCGCTTGCGAAGTAGGTCGAGTACGACGGATTCCATGGTGTCGGTGTCGTATCCAAACACCACCTCGGGAATCAGAACCCGTACGCGCTCGGCCCACGCGTCGAGCAACGCGGAAACTTCGGCGCTGTCGGAACCGCGACCGGTGAGGCGTACCTTGATGCCCTCCCAGCCGCTGGCGAGGAACGCGAGCGTGGGATTGCCCGCCTTGTCGAGGTCGTCGATGATCGGCTGCAACCGCTCGTTCAGACCACTCTCGCTCTCACCCCAGGTACGCAGCACGCGCGAGGCGATCTTTCGCTGCTCCCCCGATCGTGCGAGCAAGTCCGGGAGGATTGCCCGCTCGTACATTTCGTGTAACTCGTATGGCACTCCGGGTACGGCATAGATCACCTTGTCGCCCACGGGGCAGATAAGCCCGGGTGCAGTGCCGCGCTTTTGCTCGATGATCGTCGCTCCGATGGGCACCATGGCTTGACGCAGGTTGTTCTCGCTCATCTTGCGATTGCGACTGGAGAACATAAGGGCGATTCGATCGGCGACTACCTCGTCGAGCCGTAGCTCCACCCCCATGACCTCTGCAATGGCTTCGCGGGTGATGTCGTCGTGGGTGGGCCCGAGCCCACCGCACACGATGATGGCATCGGCGTCGCGCAACACCGACCGCAATGCAGCCACGATTCGCGCCTGGTTGTCACCCACCTTCACCTGCAGACACGAGTCGAGCCCGGCGGCTGCGAGCTGTTCGCCCAACCACGAGGAATTGGTGTCGACTATCTGCCCGAGCAACAGCTCGGTGCCGACAGCAACAACGTCACAGCGCATTGGTGGCACCTCCGCGCGACGAAACCGCTTTCCATGCATACTGCGCGCCGGACAACAGCGTGAGTGCCACCGCCAACCACAGCAGCGACAACCAGATCCAACGCTCGTCGAAGGTGAGTGGCATCAACGCACCGGCAACCGCCAACTGCTGGCTGAGCGTCTTGATCTTGGCCGTTCGGCTTGCAGGCATCGACACACCTTTTGCGCCGGCCACCACGCGATACACACTCACGATCACCTCGCGCGTTGCGATGATGATCACCGGCAACAGCCAGAACACTCCACGCGACACCAGGGTGAACATTGCGCCAAGAACCAACACCTTGTCGGCAAGCGGGTCGAGGAACGCACCACTTCGGGTAATGCCGTGGCGTCGCGCCAAGTATCCGTCGATGCCGTCGCTGGCACACAACACGAACCACACGCCGAGCGCCACCCACGAGCCGCCCGGTTCGACGGGAATCATGGTGAACAACAGCGGCGACACCACGATGCGTCCGACCGTGACGGCGTTAGCCCACGTGATGAGCGCGTTCGGATCAACCGGCATGGTCGGCCCCCTGCAGAGAACCCTCGCCTACATCGGCACCCTCAGCCACGAGGTCGGGGCCCTGTGCATCGGTGATACGCACCGTCGCGAAACTGCCCGTCGCAAGCGACGTCGGCACGCGAATGATGCCGTCGATCTGCGGGGCTTCGCGATGGCTTCGAGCAACACCGGGCTCGTCCACGAGTACCTCCACAGTGGCATCGATCAACTCGTCACGCTTGGCGGCAGTGATGGTGTCCTGCAACTCGCGGAGTTCGGCGATGCGTTCGTGCATCAAACCTGCAGGCACCTGGTCGGGCAGGGCCACTGCATAAGTGCCCTCCTCCGGGCTGTATTCAAAGAAGCCACACCAGTCGAGCGATGCCTCGCGTACGAACGAAAGCAGTTGATCGTGGTCGTCCTCGGTTTCGCCCGGATAGCCGACGATGAAGTTGCTGCGGAACGTTGCGTCGGCCTCACGGGAGCGAATGTCGGCGATCCGTTTGAGGAATCGCTCGCCGTCACCCCAGCGGCGCATACGACGTAGATGCGGCTTCGACACGTGCTGCAGCGACAGGTCGAAGTACGGCACTCCACTGGCGAGGATGGCGTCGATGAGCGCGTCGCTCAGGTCGCTCGGGTACAAGTACAACAGTCGCGTACGAGGCACCGTTGCCGATACCTGTCGCACCAAGTCGACGATGGAACCGGCACCGAGTTCGTCGGGGCGATCCTTGCCGTAGCTGGCCAAGTCCTGCGCCACGAGCACGATTTCCTTTGCCTGTAATTCGTCGACCTCGCGCAGGATGCTGGCTACATCGCGGCTGCGTTGCGGGCCACGGAATGACGGAATCGCACAGAACCCACAGTTGCGGTCACACCCCTCGGCAATCTTCACGTACGCCCACGGCGTGCGCGATGCCGGACGCGGCAAGTTGAGTAAATCGAACGATGGCACCGGCTGTGCGGTGACGCCGAGCGAGGGCTTGCGACCGAGTGTCACCGCCGTGGTGGCCACTTCGTTCGCCGCAGGCTGCACACCCGTTTCGATCGCCACGCCGAAACCGGCGATCTGGTCAGCCTCCGGAAGGTTGGCGCGAAGTTCGTCGCCGTAGCGCTCGGCCATGCAGCCGGTCACTACCAATTGAGCGCCCTTCTTGCGACGCTCGCTCAGCGCCAAGATGGTGTCGATACTCTCCTTGCGAGCCTCCTCGATAAAGGCACACGTGTTCACCACCACGACATCGGCTTGCGATTCATCTTCCGTGGCGGAGAGGCCTTGCGCCAACAAGGTTCCCACCAGTTTTTCGGAGTCAACTTCGTTCTTCGGGCAGCCCAGCGTTTCGATGTAGAAGCGTGAAGCCACGTATTCAGGCTACGAGAGCCGCTAGCGGTGGAGTGCCAATCCGTCGCCCGCCCACGGAACGACCGCAACATCACCGAGACCAGAACGGGTGATGTAGGCGGTTCGCAGTTCCGGCCCACCAAAGCAGATGTTGGTGGTCATCACATCGCCCGATTCCACGAATCGCACCACCTCGCCCGACGGGCTGAGTACCGTTACGCCACCCACCGGCGCGATCGTGGCAACGCATACGTTGCCGTCTCCGTCAACTGCGAGAGAATCGAGGTACACCAACTTGGGCGATGCCCACAACAGGTGGTGCGTATCGAACGGGGTAACGGGCGCAACCACGCCAGGCTCCACGATGTCGCGTACCCACACACGCGCTGCGTGGGTTTCCGCGTAATACAATTTGGTGCCGTCGGGCGATAATCCGATGCCGTTGGCGGCTTCCACTGGGAACACCACCTCGTTGATGTGCGAGCCGTCGAGCGTGGCGTAGTAAATGGAAGTGCGATCACCGCTTCGTTCGTGACGAATGCCATGGTCGGTGAAGTAGAAACCACCCTTGCCGTCGAGTACAAGGTCGTTGGGGCCGCGCAAGGCCTGTCCGTTGCAGGAGTCGTACAGTCGGGTGATTGCTCCGGTCTTCGGATCGACGCGCTCGATACGGCCGCCCGTGTACCGCGCAGGGTCAAATGGTCCGGGCAGGATCAACCCGCCGAGATCCACCATGGTGAACGACCCACCGTTGTTGCACACGATGAGTGAGCCGTCGGCACATTCGGCCAGCCCGTTCGGGCCACCCGGCACCTCGGCCACAAGGCTGGTGCCGCCATCGGGAGTAATGCGTGTGATGCGTTCACCGAACATCTCGACCACGAGCACCGAGCCGTCGTCGCACCACACCGGACCTTCGGGAAACTTCACGCCTGCGCCAATGGTTTGCATGACCGAACAGTAGCCGCGCGACGCGGGTCGCGGCCACGCCAGGTCAGGACCCTTGGATTTTTTCCCACTCCTCGAGCGTCATCAGCACTTCTCGGGGCTTTGACCCTTCACTTGGCCCGACGATGCCCCGTTGCTCCAACAGGTCCATCAAGCGCCCGGCTCGCGCGAATCCCACTTTCAACTTGCGCTGCAGCATGGAGGTGGAGCCCAATTGCGTGCGCACGATGAGATCGATTGCGTGCTTCAGCAGTTCGTCGTCGTCTTCATCACCGGTGGTACCGCCCGGGAGTTCGCCCGCACCTTCACCGCTTCCGCCACCTTCGATGCCCGACACGTACGCCACCTCGGGTGATTGCCGCTTCCAATGGGCGGTGATGTTTCGAACCTCGTTCTCGCCCACCCATGCCGACTGCACGCGCTGGGCCACGCTGGTGTTGCCCGGCAACATCAACAAGTCGCCTTTGCCCACCAACTTTTCGGCACCCGGCTGATCGAGGATGACGCGGCTATCGGTGAGGCTTGACACCGCAAATGCCATTCGGGCAGGGATGTTGGCCTTGATTACGCCAGTGATCACGTTCACGCTCGGCCGCTGTGTGGCGACGATCAAGTGGATGCCCACCGCTCGGGCCTTTTGCGCAATGCGCGTAATGCACTCTTCCACGTCGCGTGCAGCCACCATCATGAGGTCGTTCAACTCGTCGACCACCACCACGATGAATGGCATGCGATCGAACTTCTTGGTGGCGACTGCGGCGGTGTCATCGCCCGAGTTCAATTCGCCGCGATCGTATGCGGCGTTGTAGCCGCTGATATCGCGGAAGCCGGCCTCCACCAAGACGTCGTAGCGACGCTCCATCTCCTTCACCGCCCAGCCGAGCGCATTGGCGGCCTTCTTCGGAACGGTGACGGGTTGCGTGAGCAGATGCGGCAATCCCGCATACTGCCCCATTTCCACTTGCTTGGGGTCGATGAGAATGAGCCTCACTTGTTCGGGCGTGGTGCGCATGAGAATCGAGGTGATGATGCAATTGAGCACGCTCGACTTGCCTGCGCCAGTGGCACCAGCAATCAGTAAGTGCGGCGTGGTGGAGATGTTGAGGAATACCGGGCGGCCGGCAATGTCCTTGCCCACGCCAACTTCCAGCGGGTGCAACGCCGACTTTGCCTCGGGCGCGGTGAGCAAGTCACCGAGCGACACCAGGTCGCGAGCATCGTTGGGAACTTCGATACCTATGGCTGAGCGCCCCGGAATGGGAGCCAGGATTCGAACGTCGACCGCCGCCATTGCATAGGCGATGTCCTTGGAAAGCGATGTGAGTCGCGCAACCTTGATTCCCTCGCCGAGTTCCAACTCGTATCGCGTCACCGTCGGGCCACGGGTGAAGCCCACCAATTTGGTGTCCACACCGTGCGACGACAGCGCTGCAACGAGCGCATCGCCGCGCTCGGCAACGGCATCCTCGTTGGCACGTTTGTTGCTGGTGAGCGCCAACATGTCGAGTGACGGAAGATTCCACGACGACGGCTGCGCACCGGGCCCGAGAGGCATCTGCTGCTGTTCGGCGCGCACGGGCTTGGCGGCTGCCGCCGGTTTGGCGGTGGGCTCGGGCTTTGGAGTACGCAATCGTTTGCGTACTTTTCGTTCGGGTTCGGCCGGTACGGCCTCCTCGGTATCGCCTTCGAAGTCGCCGTCCACACGATGGTCGTACAGTTCGCCACGGGCGGCCGCTTCGTGCTCTCGACGTGCGGCATCGAGGTCGTCCATACCTGCCACAACACCACCGTCACGCTCGGCGTCGTACGGTTCGTTGTTGGTGCCGCCGTCGCGATAGCGGCGTGCGGCGTTGTCCAGCCCCTTCACGAAATCTGCAATCGCACGTGCAAGGTCGGGCAATGACTTTGCCGTTGCCAACATCAATCCCAGCACGATGGTGGGAATCAAAATCACTACGGCCCCCACCGGCGAGAGCGACGACTCGAGAGGTTCACCAACCAGCCAGCCGAGCCAGCCGCCGGCACCTTCGAGTGCACCTAGCGAGATCTCAAGTTCGTTCGCTGCCAGGAACACATGCATTGCGCCGAGAATGGCCACCGACACCACCAGCCATCCGAAGGTGAGTCGCACGCGATGCTCGATGCTCACGCGCTTGAGGAGTGCCACGCCAAGTCCCAGGCACACCAACGGCAAGGCGAAGCGTCCCAACCCCACCGTCCATCGCAGCGCGGTATCGAGCCCGCGACCAACGGGGCCAACCACGCTCACGTACACCGACAACGACAGCAGCACGCCGAGGACCACGAAGAACATGCCCATGAGCTCGCCGGCGCGCTCGGCGAGAATGGGCTTCAGCACGGGCTCGCTCTGCGCCACGCGGAATTTCACCGAGGGATCCACCTCGTCGTGGGTGCGCACGTGGTGCCCAGAGGCGTCACTCGACGAGGTTCGAGCGCGCTGCGAGCCGCGAAGGGTGCGCGTTCCGGATACCCGCTTTTTAGCCCGTGGAGCCATGGAAACAAAGTACCCGTGGGATGCGTGATACCGCGGGATTTACCGCTCTTCGGCGCGACGCCGCCAAGCAAGCATGAACCACACGAACGTGCCTCCGAGTAGTACGCCGAGTAGAAGGATTGCGGTGCGAATCGATGTTTGATTGCGTGGTCCAGTTGCGGCAACGATGACTGGGTCGATGGTGGTGTCAGTCGCAACGGATGCCGGTGCAGGCTCGCTAGTTCGATTGGTTACTTCAACGGCCAGATTCAGTGAACGCACTTCATTGTTGGCTGTAATGCCGTTTATCTGAGTGGTGTGATCGCCGACCGGTACGTCCGAGCCGATCTGCAGACTCTCCTCGAACAACCCGTCTCCGTCGACCCGCACGACACCCAATCGCCGCGGCTCAGAAAACAACCACACGACCGCATCGGAGCCCGGCTTGAAACCATCGCCGGTAACCGTGATGAAATTCTCGTGTTCGACAACAATTGCCCCTCTCGTATTCACTCGTGCCAGCACACCGGCATCGTCGGTCGCACTCACGGACAATCGGAACCCCTCCGTGTCCTGCAACTGCACGACCTGATCATTGATCGTGATGATGTCCAATTCGGCAGCTACATCGGTCTGGATCACCAATGGATTCAGGGGCTCCGGTTTAGGCAACTGGCCGCCAACGAATACCGGTACTGAGAAGTCCTGCACGTTCGAATCCCGACCTGCAATTGCCCCCTGCACATCAACTGGCGCCACTGGCTGGGTCAATGGCAATGTCGTAGCAGGTCCAGCATTGACCGTTGTCGGCGTCTGCACCGTCTCTATCGCCACGCGCGATCTCACGGTCGTGCTCGTTACAGCTAGTGACGTGGTTGTGGTTCCTGAAATCACTCGAACGCTCGTCGTCGGCACCGAACGTCGGAGCGTGGTCGATGTCACCGACACGGGAGCTGACGTCGACGTCACCACCACCCGAACCGACGATGTCGTTGTCGTACGACGCGATCGGCGAGCCACCGAGGTTGAAGGCGCCGACGTCGGCGTGGTCGTTGACACCACTGCGATCGTGCTCGTTGTTGTGGTGCTCGTTGTGGTCGTGGTCGTGGTCGTAGAAGTCGACGTGGTCGCTGGAGATCCACCACCACCTGACGGCGCCGGTACCGTCACCGTCACCGACTGCGGTGAATCTGTCAATGACGTCTGAGCATTACCTGCCGCGTCCGAGACCGAAAATGATGAGGCTGCCGTCAGCGTCGACACCACTGCCCCACCACCCGCCACAGCTGACGACGTCACATTCACCGTGCACACCGTGCTACTCGTCTGCACAACCGACGAAATTGCCGACACATTTGTCAGATCAAAATCAGCACCATCCGTTGCTGACAATGTTGCACAGTCAAGATCCTCGTCCCCAGTCACCGTAAAACTGATCGATGCCAAAGACGACGTCGCAGACACCGCGGCCAGAGTCACTGTCGGACTCGTAATGTCGCGCACGATGGTGGTTGTAGACGTAGCTGCCGATGCTGGCCCGGTGTTGCCGGCAAGATCGGTGGCACCATTATCCGCAAAGACCGGGGTCACAGTTCCAGCACCACAACCCGACACCGTCACGGTGCGACTACTTCCGGAGTCGCTCCCCGGATCAAACGAGCATCCTGTGGCTGTACCCGAATTCGAAAAATCCCCCGCCGCAACCCCAGTCACACTCTCGGAGAACGTCAAGGTGTAGCTGAACGAGGATGCATTCGTTGGAGACGACTGGGAGGACGTGAAGGAGTCAACTGATGGCGCAGATGTCTTGCGGGTCACGGTCGTTGTGGCGGTGGCCGCAGACGATGGTCCGGTATTGCCAGCAACATCGGATGCTCCACTAGAAGCGAATTGTGGAATCACGGTTCCCTCACTGCAACCCGACACCGTCACGGTGCGACTACTTCCGGAGTCGCTCCCCGGATCAAACGAGCATCCTGTGGCTGTACCCGAATTCGAAAAATCCCCCGCCGCAACCCCAGTCACACTCTCGGAGAACGTCAAGGTGTAGCTGAACGAGGATGCATTCGTTGGAGACGACTGGGAGGACGTAAACCCTGAAACACTCGGTGCAGTGGTCTCACGCGTGATCGTCACCGAGGACGTTGTGGCGACGAGAGGACCCGTATTCGAGTTCACTCCATCGGCGCGAGTTGCCCCATTGGCCTTGAATCGAGGGACGATTGTCCCCTCAGTGCTGCCAGCAAAACATGTGGCAGCCGTCAATGTATACACCGTGCTAGAGACTGAGGCCACGGAATAACTGCACGAAGAATTTGTCCCCGAGTCCTCAAAGTCGTCCCCCGCAACCCCTGAGACTGCAACGTCGAATGTGACCGTGAATTCGAACGGGCCAGCACTATTCGTTGTCGTCGACTCTGATGTTGTAAACGTTGGTGACAACACATCCACAACTCCGGTGACGGTTGCCGTCGCAGACGATCCACCAGAGAAGGTCCCCGAGTATTCGACGAGGTAGTAGCTCTGAACGCCTGAGTCTTTGCGACCCCAGTCGTTCCAGCATCGTGCGCCACTCCACTTTTCGAGCAGATAGTGCTCAGATCCTGCATTGTTTGGCTCACTCATACTTCGACCGGCCGTTAGTGCGTAGTCCACCCCAGAGCTGTTTCCTGTACACCAGTTTTCGTATCGCGAAGACGCGACATTTGCGGAGTCTCGCGCCTGTGTTGAACCTGTAGATGAGTTAACCCATAGCCCAGCAGAGGTCGCTCCTTCCCAGAACTTTGTGCACTTCTCTCCAACAGGACCCGACACCCAATACCACTTACCCTCTGATGCTGTTTGGTTTGCGAAAGTACCAGCACCACACCGGCTGTTGATCAGCTCGTAATCGTCGGTTGCGCCCAGCCAAATGTTGTCACCACTTATGTTTTCATAGATGAACTTCTGCTCCTGGGCTGTCGTAACATTCGCAAGATAACCCGAGACACCATCCAACGTTCGTGCCTCTGCGAGATCAAAGGCACTCTGACTCGCCGTAGCCGACCACGCATAAGTATTTGATCTCGTAACCACCTCGTAGTAGTGGCCGTTAATTGGGTTGTAATACGTATTGGCTGTATCTACCGAAGCCGTAACACGTATGACCACGTTGCCGGTTGCAGTTCCAGTGGAAACGGTCATCGCGGCAAGGGCCGCATTCGCGTTCGCCTGTGTACCGGTAAAGGAGATTTGCGTCTTGTTGCCAGTGAAGTCGTACCCAACCCCCGCGGTAAGCCCAGTAGTAACTGGTAACGCAAATGAGGTTCCACTAGGTGGATCAACAAACCCGATCGATACTTGCAGTGTTGCCGAGGCTGAGAAATTCGCAATGACGAAGTCGCCCGGGTCTTGACCGGAAGTGTTACTCGAAAACGTGGGTGCGGAAGGTGCAGTAACCGTGGGGTTCGTCGCCCATTCTGCGTAGAGCGTCGTGTCCGCACCGATGGTAAACGTGCCTGAGCCCGCCGCATATGACGTACCGGACCCATCGTCGGCGGTGTTCCATCCGCTGAAGGTAAAGCCAGCTTTCACGAGGTTTCCGGAGTTTGAAGCAACCGTCACAGTTGCCTCATCTGCATACTTTGTTGAGTCCGTCGGAACCGAACCTGAGTCTGCCGAATTTGCGTTGTAGGTGACAGTTGCACCAGGAGCAACTGCTGAAGATGTTGCAGCGGAACCTGTTCCATTGGTGTTTTTCGCGCGCACCCGGATGGTGTATGAGGTGCCATTAGTGAGACCGGAGATTGTCTGAGTGCCGGCACTGGACGTTGAGAAACTCGTCCAGTTCGTGCCATCCAGGGAGTACTCGTAGTCGGTGATGGCAGAACCACCCGTGTGGTCGGGGGCAGCAAACGTCACACTCACGCCACGGTCTTGTGCACTTACCGACGAGATCGTTGGCGCAGCCGGCAACGTGCTGTAGCGCACGATGACAATTCCGTCACCACCGTCACCCGCTCTAAAAGGGTTTCCCGAATAGTTGTCTCCTCCGCTGCCGCCACCGCCAGCACCTCTACCGTCTGTTCCATCTGTCGCGATGGTGTTGTCATCGCCGCCACTGCCGCCACCACCAGATCCACCCACACCACCGTTGTTCGTGCTTGAGTTGCCGCGCCCACCACCGCCACCGCCTGCATAGGTCACGGAACTCCCAGTAATGCTGCTGGTCTTTCCTGCGCCACCAACCCCCTGAGAAGTACCAGTACCGCCCGCACCACCACCGCCGCCACCAATTGCGCTAGCTGCAACAGAGGTGAGCTCCCCTGATGCACCGTCACTTCCGAATTCCGTATCCGTGGCTCGCGTTGTTGAGCCGCCCGAACCTCTGTAATTTGCTTCGCCAGATCCACCACCACCGGATCCACCGTTACCGCCGTTTCTGATCGAAGCCGTCGAGTTGTGGGCAGTTCCACCACCGCCACCCCCGTCAGCGGTGATGTTTCCGAAAGTGGTGTCGCCGCCGCTTCGACCAGCCGACTCCGAGTCCCCTGCACTCGTGTCATTTCGGCAGTAGCTACTTGCACAGCTGAAGTTGCCAACGCCACCGCTACCGACTTCAATCGCGACTGATCCACCACTGAGGTGACTCGAGAGATCCAAGCTCGTATCCTCGACAAAGAGACCCGCACCACCTCCGCCGCCCTCATCCGTTCCACCCGATCCACCTCCGCCGATTGCAAGTAACCAGACCGTGTCAACGCCAGTCGCAGGTGTCCAGGTGTGAGTTCGCGAACTCGTCTGTCCAGACCCAGCAAAGGTCACGACGCAGTCGGTCCCAAAGGCTGTAACCGTGACCCCAGTCGTGCTCGCAACCGTCTGCTGACAGGGTGCCGCGCCGGTAGTTGCAGCGAGTGCATCCGACAACCAGAGATTTCTGTCAGGAAAGATGGTGATGGCCACGACGAGTAACAGGGTTGTGACCGCGACATGGGTTCGCCGAGCGAGCGTCGTTGGCAGGCGCAGGACTTTTCGCTCCATGACGCCTCCAGCGTAGGACTAAACTTCTTACGCCTTCACTATGCCTGCAGCTTCGTAACAAAATTGAGCAGAAGTACGGTTGGAACACGCATGTCACCCCGAAAGCGTCGCCCGCGAACTGCTCCGGATTTCAAAACCATCGAAGAACTCACCGCCAATCTCATCGCTGCGAACGGCGAGAGCGGCTTTCGAATCGAAGAAATCCAGCGGTCCACAAACGTTTCAAAGAGTTCGCTCTACGGAAAATACGGAGGACGCGACGGCTTGGTGGCTGCAGGGCTGTTGGTGCTCTACGAACGCCACTACCGAGAGACCATTGGTGTCATCGACGAGGTTGTACGCACTGCGCAATCCCGGGAAGAACTCATCAGTCGCTTTCGTCAGCTCACGATTTATGTTGCCACCCTCCGACGGTCAACCGAACGCCTTCACCGTGCAGCAGTACTTGCGGGAACTGTTGCCCGCCCGGAACTACGGGCAAAAGTTGTTGAACTTCAGACTGCGATGATGGACGACCTCGCTCGCAGTATCGACCTCGCTCGAGTTCGCGGATTTACAAAGAGTCGCTACTCGTCACGCGTGCTTGCCAATTTCATCTCCGCTGTCACCTTCGGAAGAGTTCTCACCGAATTCGACAGCGGCCTTCCCGACGACGAACTTGAGCAGTGGACACAAGTCATCATGGACGTGCTCGACAGAATATTGATTGCTGACTGACGACTCGTAACTTGGCGGGTGTGACGATTGAGTTCTGGGGCTCGCCGGCCCGACGATTGGGACCGATGCCTATCGTGCCGTAACTGGCCCTAGCCGCGCGCCGCGACCAGATTCTTCATCACTTGCGCGGCACGCTCGGCCAAACCCGCTGGTGGCGGCCCCATCGGCAAGCGAGCATCGCCCACGTCGAGACCGAGGTGGTTCATCATCACCTTCGTTGGCAGCGGGTTCGGGTTGTCGTCACCAGTCTCAAATGCAAAACTCTCGACGAGTCGCGCGTTCACCGCTCGCGCACCCGAAGTGTCACCGGAGTTCCACTTTTTGAACATCTCTTGATGGTCGACGCCGCTCCAGTGCGTGGCCACACCGATCACCGCAGTGCAGCCCACGGCCATGAGTGGCAGGGTAAGCCCATCGTCGCCCGAGATCAACTCGAACGACGAAGGCACCATCGTCATCAGGCGTGCGCTCTCGGCCGGGTTTCCGGCAGCGTCTTTCACGCCAGCCACATTCTTTACTTCGTTGGCAAGTTTCGCCAGCGTCGCCGTGTTGATCTTGCGGCCGGTTCGAACAGGAATGTCGTAGATCACGACGGGCAAGTTGGTTGCCCCGCACACCGCGCGCATGTGCGCATCAATGCCTACCTGTGACGGTCGGTTGTAATACGGCGTCACCGCGAGTATGCCCGCCACACCCAACTGGCTCGCTTCTTTGGTGAGTTGAATCGAGTGCGCAGTGTCGTTGGTGCCCGTGCCAGCAATCACCGGAATGGTGACGGCCTCGACCACTGCCTTGAAGAGCGACAGACGCTCGTCGTCGGTCAGCACCGGCGCTTCGCCCGTGGTGCCGGCAATGACGAGTCCGTCATTGCCGTTGTCTTGCAGCCAGCGCGCCAGGCGCTTGGCACCTTCCAAGTTGAGCGAGCCGTCTTTGTGGAACGGCGTCACCATCGCGGTGACGACCTGTCCGAAGCGCGGCATGCGCCGAGACTAGTTGGCGGCGGGTGCCCCGACCTCTTTGCCGAGTTCGAACTGCAGATACTCCTCGCCGGTGTTCTCCATGTTCTCGAACTGGATGACGCCCATCTCTTCGAAACGGTGACGCAGCCACTTGTCGTTGCGGTCTAGCAAGCCCAACTTCTTGCAGTTCGGCACGATCTTGGCAAACAACAACTGCTGGAACATCTTGCGGCCCGGGTCGTTCACCATCAACGGCACGACCACTTTCGGGTCGACACCCATGTGGCGCCACACCTCTTGCTGGAGGAATCGGTCGCGCATGCGGATGCTCGCTTCGTAGGCAAACTCCTGGCGGTCCTTGATTTCTGCATCGCTCATGCCGTCGTACACCTCTTTGAGGCTGAGTACGCCGAAGGCCACGTGGCGGGCTTCGTCGCTCATCACGTAGCGCAGCAACTGCTTGAGCAGCGGCTCGTTGGTCAACTGGTGTAGGTAGCCAAAGGCCGCGAGTGCGAGACCCTCGACCATGATCTGCATGCCGAGGTAGGTGAAGTCCCAACGCGAGTCGTTGATGATGTCGTCGAGCAACATCTCGAGGTGGGCGTTGATCGGGTAACCGCCGCCCAACTTCTCGTCGAGGTAGCGGGCGAACACTTCCACGTGGCGCGCTTCGTCGACCACTTGCGTGCTGGCGTACAACTTGGCGTCGTACCACGGCACGGTCTCAGTGATCTTCGCGGTGCAGATGAGCGCACCCTGCTCGCCATGGAGGAACTGCGAGAGCGACCACTTGCGGCTCTGGATGCCGAACTCGAGCCACTCCTTGTCGCCCCACTTGGCCAGTGGCGTTTCCGCGTACCAGTTGGGGTCGATGCCGTTGCCGATCAGCGCTTGATCTTCGGCGACGGTCTTCTCAACGTCCACATCCATGTCCCACGGCAAGTCGGTGGTGCCGTTCCATTGACCGGTCTTGGCCTTCTCGTACAGCTTGCGCAGCTGTGGGCGGGCCAGCGAATAGTCCCACGTGAAGATGGAGTCGGCATTGTTCTTCACCACGTGCTCGACCTCGTTCGGGTCGACGAGCGGCGTGGCGAGGATCGCTTCGATGTCGTTGATCGACGCGCGACCGATGATGGCTTCGTTTTCTTCGTGGGTAATGGTCATTGCATTGCTCCTTGGGTGAAGGGCACGTGCGCTCGAACGAACGTACGTGCCTGGTGTTCATTGGTGAAATCGAATCGCGAACTTGGGGCCAGGAAGTAGCTGATCACCAATCGGGCCAGCACTTCGACCAGGTCGGCTGCCTCCTTGCGCGAGAGGTACGGCTCGAGCAGAGGTGTGAGGTACGCGGTTGCGACTCGCACGATTCGCGGAACTCCTTGCACGGTGAATTGCGTTGCAACTTCACCTGGTTCGGCTGCCAACATCAACGCCAAGTGTTGGTCGTTGCGCAACTCGCTGGTAGCCACCACCATGCAACGCACGATCGTGTCTTCGAGCGTGGTTTCACCCTCGGCGTGGGCACGAAGCGTGGTGAAGAACAATTCGAGTTCGCGAACGCGCAACGCTTCGAGCAACACTTCTTTGCCGCCGGGGAACGCGCGATACAACGTGGCGCGAGAAACTCTTGCTGCTTCGCACACATCGTTGATTGTGAGTCGCTCCACACCCCAGCGTTCGATCGCCACCTTGGTGGCGTCGAGGATTGCGTCGCTGAGGCTTTGATCTGTGACCGACATCACCTGAGACACTAAGACGCTTTTTGTCTCATTGCAAGTCCAGCCTCACGGATGAGGCGAAGTGCCATGAAGAGCAGGAGGCCAGCGAACAACAGGTTGGAGGCTCGGTCGGGCAACCGGTCGGCAACCATGGCACCTACCACCGCACAGCCCGCACCACCCAAGCCCACCAACATGGCAGCCCGCATATCCACATTGAGATTCCGCCGGTTGCGCCATGTGCCGATGATCGCCGTCGGCACGATCACCGCCAGCGACGTGCCCTTGGCAACCACGGGTGACAACCCGAGCACCAGCATCATCGCCGGCACCATCACCACTCCACCGCCAATGCCGAGCAAACCGGCGAGCACACCAGCGATGATTCCGGTCGCCACGAGCGCCGCGGCCGAACCCACGGTGAGTGCGTGCCCCCTCGACGTGTCGAGCTCGAACAACAGTCGAGCCGCCGAGAACACCAACAACGCCGCGAACGACAACGACAGCAGCCGTTTCGGGGCGCGATTGAGCCAGGCTGTGCCTACGAGGGTGCCAACGAGCGACCCGCCCGTAAGCGCGGCTGCCGCCGCAATGTTCACGTGGTTGTTCGCGACGTAGGTGACCACCCCGAACACCGCAATTGGCAACACGGCCGCCAGCGACGTGCCGTGTGCACGGCGTTGATCCATCGACGCCACCCACATCAGACCTGGAACGATGAGGATTCCCCCACCCACACCGAACACACCCGAGAGCAAACCCGCCGCGATGCCAACCGCGACGACCCGACCAACCCGCACCGTGCCAACTTACGACGCGGTGCACGGTCCGCTTTACGAATTGTTGACCTTGTGGGTCGTATTTCAATCGCAATTCGGTTAGCATGACGCAGTCGTCGGCCAACACACCGCGACAACTCGACCATTACTCACCAGGGGGAATTTCATGAAGCAACGCTCCACACGCGTTCGACTCATCGCACTCGGCGCAGCGGCCATCCTCGGTCTTGCTGCCTGTGGTGGCGGAGATGACGCAACCGATGACGCCGCCGAAGAGGAGGGCATGGACATCGACTACTCAGAAACCAGTTTCCTCACCACCGGCAACGATTGCACCGCCGGAAAGACACTGACCGAAGGAAAACTCACCATCGCCACCGGCAACCCGGCCTACGAGCCGTGGGTAGTGGGCGATGCACCGGAAAGCAAGGAGGGCTTCGAGGCTGCAGTTGCCTACGGAGTTGCAGCCGAGATGGGCTTCAGTGACGAAAACGTGGTGTGGGTACGTACGGGATTCGACGAGGCAATCCAACCGGGTGCAAAGAACTTCGACTTCAATCTGCAGCAGTACTCCATTACCGAGGAGCGCAAGGCGACGGTGTCGTTCAGCGATCCGTACTACTCCACCAACCAGGCACTCGTCGCATTTGCCGACTCGCCGGTTGCCAACGCCACCTCGGTGAGCGAACTGAAGGGCCTGAAGTTTGGCGCACAAGCCGGCACCACCAGCCTTGAGTTCATCACGAGCGTGATCCAGCCGGATGCCGAACCGTTCGCGTACGACGACAATGCCGCCGCCAAAGCAGCACTCGAAGCCAAGCAAATCGACGCCATCGTGGTCGACCTGCCCACCGCTCTGTACATCAGCGCAGTGGAGATCGAGGGTTCGAAGGTTGTCGGCCAATTCCCACCGAGCGATGCCGCTCCCGGTGACGACTTCGGCATGCTGTTCGACCTCAACAACCCGCTGGTGGAGTGCGTGAACGTTGCGCTTGATCGCATGCGCAACCTCACCTCCGAACTGGCCAGCATCGAGGAGACGTGGCTCTCGAGCTACACCGGCGCGCCGGTCATCAGCCTCGACTGACCTCGCGACAGGAGCACGAGCGCCGGCAGCGGCGACGTAGTTCGTTCATCGCGGCGACCAGTACCTTCGTGGTGCTGGTCGCCGTGGTGGTTTTCATCCCACGCATGCCGCGTTGGGACCGAGTCAAGAAGTCGTTCTTTGACGTCGACCAGATGCGCGACTCGTTCCCGCGCTTGATCGACGCCTTCTGGCTGGACGTGAAGATCTTTGCGTGGACCACCCCCGCAATCTTCATCGCAGCACTGCTCATCGCGCTCGCACGCAACTCTCGATCACCTGCATTGTTTCCGGTACGCATGCTGGCCGCCGCATACACCGACGTGATGCGCGGTGTACCGGTGATTCTGTGGATCTACCTCGTTGGCTTCGGAGTGCCCGGCTTGGGGCTCGAGCGACCGTTCAATTCGCCACTGTTGTGGGGCTCCGTTGCGCTCGGCATGACGTATTCGGGATACGTGGCGGAGGTGTTTCGAGCCGGCATCGACAGCGTGCACGAAAGCCAACGTGCCGCGGCGCGATCGCTCGGTTTGTCGAGTACCCAAACCATGCGGCATGTCGTGCTCCCGCAGGCCATACGTCGTGTAGTGCCGCCGCTGCTCAACGACATGGTGTCGTTGCAAAAGGACGTTGCGTTGGTGTCGCTCATCGGCCCGATCGAAATTCTGCGTCAGGCGGGTATCGACAAGGCAAAGTTCGCCAACTTCACTCCCTACGTCGTTGCGGCACTCATCTTCTTGTCGGTCACCATTCCGCTCACGCGCTTGACGGATTACCTCTGGCACCGTGAACGTCGCCGCACGGGCGGAACGCAGGTGGCGGCGTGACACCGAAGGTCAGCCTGCGCGGCGTTACCAAGTCGTTCGGCGCCAACACGGTGCTGCGCGACTTGTCGCTCGATGTTGCTGCAGGCGAAGTGGTATCGCTAATCGGCGCGAGTGGTAGCGGCAAAACCACCATCCTGCGCTGCATCAACCTGCTGGAACAGATCGACGACGGTGCCGTGTTGCTGGACGGCGACGAGATTTCCGCCATCGGACGCGACCCCAACCCGGTGCGCCGCCGAGTAGGCATCGTGTTTCAGAGTTTCAATTTGTTTCCACACATGTCGGTGACACGCAACATCACCCTTGCACTCACCAAGGTGCTCGGCTTGGACGGAGAAGCAGCGGCCCAACGTGCAACGGAGTTGCTCGCACGCTTCGGACTCGCCGAAAAAGCCGACGTGTATCCCGACCAGTTGTCGGGTGGTCAGCAACAACGAGTTGCCATCATCCGCGCACTCGCCATGCAACCCGAGGTATTGCTGCTCGACGAAATAACATCGGCACTCGACCCCGAACTGGTGGGCGAGGTGCTCGACGTGGTGCGCGAGTTGAAGGGCAGCGGCATCACGCTGTTGATCGCCACGCACGAGATGGCGTTTGCGCGCGAGATCTCCGACCGAGTGTGCTTTTTGCACGCCGGTTCGGTGGCCGAAATCGGCACGCCATCGGAGGTCTTCGGCGCGCCACGCGACGAGCGAACGCAGCAGTTCTTGCGCCGCGTCCGTTCGAACTAGACCTCGGGCCTACGGCGAGTCCGGGGTGGCCGAGTAGACCTTTCCGTCCACCCACGTGGTGTTCTCAAAACGCGCACCCCGAAACTGCAGCCTCCAGTCGCTGCCCAATGTCGATCCTGAGAAGTTGGTATTGCTCAGATCGGATCCCTGGAAATTCGCCCCTGAAAGATCCGCATTCTGGATACTTGCGTTGACGAAGTTTGAATCTTCGAAGTTGGCTCCTCGCGCACTCGTTCGATCAAGCCTCGCGTTCTCAAACGTGGAGCCTCGAAGTGTTGCGGAGGTCAGCGTCGATCGCTCGAGGTTCACTCGCATGAATCCATTATCTGCAACATAGGCATCGAAGTTTGAGTGCACGAGGGATGCATTAGTGAGATTGACCCCCTCCAAGTTTGCGCCGTTCAAGAAGAGCCAACCCCCATATGCTTTCGACAAATTGGCGCCCGCGAGATTGGCCGATGCGAGGTTCAGGCTCATCACAAATGCACCCGAGAGATTCGCACCGGTGAGATCTGCGTACGGCATGCGTGCGGTGGAAATGTCGCGGCCTGCAAGGTTGATGCCACGAAGATTCTGTCGCGTCAGATCAATGCCGGGGAGCACCTGCGAACCACGAATACTGGTTTTACTCGCTGAAGAAGACGCTGTTGCACTCTGCCAGATTTTCTTGTTGCCGACCCGCACGCAGACGACCAGTGTTCCGTTCTCAATTCGTGGTACCCCTGGCGTTCTGCAACTCTTCGATGCCGCATCCGCAGGTGAGGCGAACGTCGTCATCGTCAGAAGGACGATGGATGGGACCATTCGGGCGAGGTGGACTTTTCGATTCACTGGATTGGCTCCTATTCGAACAGGGGGCTTTGCGACACGTCGGTGCACCCGGCGGGAACGCTGCCCCAGTAGTTGCGACGAGTTGGATCGACCTTCACCGCACCTTTGGCCTGCGCATTCATGATGTCATCTGCGCGAGAGGCATGATACGAACCATCGCTCTCGGGTGCCGATGCGCAGACGGCTCCGAGCGAGTGGAAAACCTCGTGGAGCGCCAGGAGTGACCACGAGAGGGATGTCGAGTCGGATTTCGTCCAATCGGTACCAGAACATGATTTCCCATCGACTTCAAGGTTCAGTAGTACGGACTTACCCAACCCTGCGCCACCGCATAGTACGTAGTCCGTAAGCCCACCCGAATAGAAGAAGATATACGTCTTGTCGGGATGTGTTCGGCCGTACGACTGGAGATGAGCGTAGAAATCCTGATCGTTTGGACAAGGAACTTTGCTGCAGTCCTTGCCCGTATTGAACTCGAATCGCGGTGGCAATGGGAGATATGTGACGTCCACCCTGCCCTGATAGGTGTCGAGACGCATGCCCTTGCCTGTTTCTTGACGGAGCCAGCTGTCGGCGTGACGTAGCGCTCTTTCAATATCTCCGCTCGTGTCGTACATGAGATCCTTGGCGCCGTTGCGCACCACGTACACGGCATGAAGCTGTGGACCAACGATGTCGTCGGGCCGGTCGTAGCTACTGCGCAGCAAGGTGCGGCCCGAGTTGCGATCAAGCGGTTTGTCATCCCACAGCGGGTGTTTGGAGATATCGCCGTTGCACTCACCGCCTCCAGCGAGTTTGTCGGAGGTGATGTGGAAGTACAGATCGTGTCGCGGGTCGAGCATCGGAGGCTTACCGATCGTGATTCCTTCGGCTACCCGGGCACTGTTCGGATCGTTGATTTCCGAGAGATCACGGTTGAATCCCGTACGAATCTCCCACGCTTTCGATTCGTCCAAGACTCCCGGAATTCTGACTCTCTCGCCATCCTTCGGAGAGGGCGGGCTAGTACATCCGGGTAAGTGCCGCATGTACTGATGGAAGTGATCGATCATCCCGTATTTCTTCGCGATCCAGCGATTCTGGTTCACGCCGTTCGCGCCGAAGTCGAACCTTCCGGCGACATCCACCCGATCACATGCTCCACCTCCGTCATCCATGGATGCCCACCCAACAATTGGGATCGAGTCATTGGTCGCGTCGGTCATCGAACGACATCCACCTTCTCCTGCCCCCGTGCGACCGTAGGCGCCAGCCGGTGCTTCAAAGACGACGAAATACAAGTCGCCTCGTCGTAGGGCGTCCAACCCCGCCGTGTCGGTGGAATCCGAGACGAGCGGCCCGGTCCACCATCCAGCCTTGTGTAACTCGACCTGAAAGTGACTCAGACCGTTGCTAAAACCTGGGTATGGGCGAATGTCGTAGAAGCGGTCATACCACTGCTGTTTGGTGGACTCGAACGTCATGTAACCGATGTCGAGTGCCCCGTTGTACGTGTCGTATCGCAGCCCGAATCCACCGTTCTGACTGGCTCGCCACTCTTCCACCTGAAAGAGACCGCGCGCGATTTCGCCCGTGAGGTCGCGGCGCTGATCCTTTGCGAAGGATGGAACTGCATAGATGACCTTGATCTTCGGGCTCAGTTCTCCTCCGTCGTCTGGGCGATCAACCAGCGACCTGGGTAGCGGCTTGGCGAAGCGGGCATAGTCGTCGGCCAGGGTGTCCTTGACGGATTTCGACGCTTTGCCGGATTTGCGACCGACGATGACTTCGGTCCAACGCAGCCGCTTTCCTACGATCTTGCAGACGAGAGACCTGCCTTGATAACTCCGTGTTTGTCCTGCCTTCTTGCACAGCCCGCCTGGACCCACGGTGGAACTCACCATGGTGGCTTCCGCCGTGGCAGTACCCAGCGAGCCAACCGTAGGCGCACCGCCCAGAACCGCCGCAACGCCGAGGGCGGCGGCACGTCGGATCAATTTATGCATCGGTGACCAATCATCGCTGCGTGACCTCAACGAGATCACCCCACTTGCTTGACGACACGAGACGTATGGTGGCGCCTTCGATTCGGATCGACGACCCGACTGGAATGAGGTACCGATCCTGACGCGGCTTACGGCCCTTGTTGAGGGTGAGTTCTGCCTTGGCTTCGATTGGTCCGTCACCGCTACGCCGCGTTGAATCCACGACGTACACCAACACCGAATCATTGACTTTGTCGTAGCCCCGACTTCGGCGACTTTCAACGACCAATGTTCGGCCGGGACTCAACACCTTTGCCACCATCTTGGGAAACGAATTGCGATCCGTCACGGCTGAGAGGTAATGGGTGGTCTTTCGGGGTGTGGTCGCCGCGATACAACGAACTTGAGAGTCGTCGAGCCACCCCAACAAGAACCGATGCCACGTGGTCAGTTCCGGTGCAGACCCACGAAAAGAATTCATCAAGTCGTACTCCCAGAAGGTGCCGTCGTATTGGGGCGGAGGTGTCATGTCGTAGAGGTCCTCCAATCCGAGCCAGACATGCCCAACCTCATGGGCGATGGCTCGCCAATTGGCGCCTTGCCATCCGCCTGCAAGAACGGCTCCACCCACGCGTCCATTGGGAGTTTCTATGGAATTGGTGTAGGCGACCGGCCAAAATCTCACCGAGTCACTTCGGGCCATCTCCAAGGCGACCATGTCGTAGGACGCAAGCTTCAGGCTGGACGACGCAGTGCTCAGTGAATCCCTCATCACACGCTCGAGATCGATGTCTTCTCCAAAGGCGCCATACGTACGTGCCGTAACCGGCATGACCACCGCATCCGCAAGGGCAACCACCTGATAGCTGATGATCGTGCGTCCGTATGACATCGCCTCGAAGTACTTCTTGAATTCACGCATCGCATCGTGCAGCGCTGCGTGGTCCGATTCGCGATACGGCAAGTCGGTGAACGTCAGGGGAAGCACTGCAATGTTCAACGACGAGTAGCTACCAATCGTGGTTGGGCGAGGAAATCCCAACGACGCCGTTCTGGTCTGGCTGAGGTCCATCCCGTTGGTTGGTGTGGCATCCGAATTACGACATGAATTCGCCGGCGCTAGGCGTGCAGCACGTGTAATCCTTCGATCACGACTGAGCGGATCAGGCATCAACTTTGCCGCCGAGACCCCATCTGCGCTCAACGCCAAGACGAGAATCCCGGCAACCACCTTCACCATTCGTGCAAGCGCAAGCCTCATCGTTTCCGATTAACGATTGTCGGGGTCCCGATGGGACATGATGCCGAGATTCAAAGGTCTGCCAGCTTGAGGAGGCTGCAACTAGCCGGCTAGTCGCACCAGGTCACCACGGTGTTGCCGAATGCCAAGGGGGCCGACGGATCAGACAGCAGCACCACCGTTATCAGTTCGCCGTCCCGCGGCGCCACCGGAAAGGCGGAGCCCTCCGGAACCTTGGCGGTGATGCGAGTGGAGGAATCCACCCGCGAAGGAACGGGAACCAACTGGTCTGCGGGAATTGACTCCTCGAACTCGTCCCAAACAGCGAGGTAAAGCAACGGTCCGCCCGACTCGGGGTCGAAGGCCCTCCCCAGAACTTGGAACCGGTCACCGGGACGCAAACACTGAGCGGATCCAGAGAACTCCACACGTTCGAAGATCCATTGTCCCCGAGGAACCACAGGTACCGGCCTTGACGGCACCGTGAGCTGATCACCATTGGTCCAACCACCGAGCCAGACCCCGAGAGCCAGAATTGCCGCAGCAACGAGCGCCGCGAGCCAAGACCTGAAAACGTTGCGCTGCGGGCCCCTCACCACATCGGCGGTCAACGTCGAACCGCTGTAGGGCATGCCGTATCGCAAAGTTGCCTTGGCGGTACGACCACGAATTCGCATCGGTCCCGTCAAGAGAATGTCGCGCTTGCCGCGGCGGCGCACCGCCACCCACGGCTTGGTGAATCGTGCCCACCACGGCACGGTCATGGTGACGGTCACGACGCCCGCCGCGCTGTCGTCGGTGATGACCACGTCACTCGATGCACCTTGCAGACGTGCATCCTGACGCATGACGTCGACACCTTCACCCGCGGTCCCGACCAAACTCGACGACGTTGTAATGAGCAGTTCCACATCATCGATGGGTTCACTATTCACGCGCTGCGCAATATCGTCACCGAATTCTCGGCGAATGGCGTTCAGTGATTCAGCGAAACTCGAATCGCTCACGTCGATATCGAACGTGAAGCCGACGGGGCGACCCGCGGAATTGCGCGCAACTTGCAGCAATGCGGTTGGATTTTCAGTGTTCACCCACGTCGTGATGTCACCGATGGAATACTCCCACCGGCCGGCCGTTCGGTCGAATCGCAGCACTGCGTCAGCCACGTCGATACCCCATACGTCGCAGGGCACTACCGAGGAGTTCCATGACACAGTGCTTGCACCGCACGCGACGCTTGCGGCGTGCCGCCGGCAATTGGCTCGAGCCCGGACTCGTTCGGTCGATCACCGACTCGATGGCATCGTCGAACCACCCATTGTCGCGTGCGGCATCGTCACCGGACGCGCCTTCAATCAGTACGAGCTGCAACACCTCGGTGGCTGCGGCAAACACCACTTCTTTCTGGCAACCCGGGCATGTGGAACCTTCACGCACTAGGTCATTCACCCGCGTAGTGAGCTGTTCTATGAACACCGCCGCTTCCACGTGCTCTTCGGTTGATGCTCGTTGCGGCAGCAAGTTTGCGAGCTCTACCTCGTGTTGCTGATTGCGCACCATCTTTCGAGCGTTATCGATGGCAACATTGCCCATGGCTCGCGCCGCGAACCGAATTGCCGCCTTCTGCACATCTTCACCAACGAGTGGCGCGGCGCGGCGGGACATGCGCTCGAGCAGGGTGATGCGAGTCTGCGACACGAGATCCTCAGGTTCGATTCGCAATGAATAGCGTCGAGCCAGTCGGCGCGCAGCGACCAATGCGTCATCCGTCGCAAGCCAGGCCAACATGGCGTCACGATCGGACATTTACGGCCGCCAATTGCGATCTTCGGGGATGGCGTCTCCCCCATCCACCACGAACATCTGTCCCGTCACGTACGACGCGCCAGAACTGCACAGAAATTCAATTACCGCTGCAACTTCGTCGGGAGTTCCCGACCGACCGAGTGGTGTCACCGCACCAGCGGCAGCCTCGGTGGCAGTCTGCGAACCAGTGGCAATCCAACCAGGGGCCACGGCATTCACCATGATGTTTCGCGCAGCAACTTCCAGTGCCACCGCACGCGTGAGGCCGATCATGCCGGCCTTGGCCGCGTTGTAACCAACGTCGCCGATGCCTGCCTGCAGCGCACCGGTGGTACTCGCGACGTTTACGATGCGTCCACCGTCGGGCATCACTTTGTCGTTCGCGACTCGCGCCTCGAGCACGTGGCGAGTCACCAGGAAGCACGACGTGAGATTGCGCGCCAAAGAGTCGTTCCACTGTTGCAGCGTGGTGTCGGCGAGTGAGGCATTGAAGAGATCGTTGCCCACACTCACCATGCCGGCATTGTTGACAAGCGCATCGATTTGACCGAACGTGACGGCAGCCCGTGCCACCAGCGCCTCCACCTGCGACTCGACGGTGAGATCAGCGACGAGACCGAGCACCTCGCCGTCACCAGTAGTACGGCTCAACTCCTGTTCGCGCTCGTGGATGCGATCGGTGGTGCTCGTGATTACCACGTGACAACCCGCGGATCGCAAACGTCGGGCGGTTGCAATACCAATGCCGGTTGGGGATCCGCAGCCTGTGATCAGCGCCGTGCGCAGACGAATCAGCGCATCCCCAGCCACTTGCCAAGTTTCGAGCGTCGACCCTGGCGTGACAATGGAATTCCCGTCGATCGTGAAATCTTGCGCTTGGCAGCGGTGACGCCCAACGCGCGCTTCCAGGAAAACGTGAGACCCGGAAAGAGTTTCATGACGTTCACCTCACCATACCAAAGCAGCCTCCCGGTACTCGGCGGAGAGACACCGGGAGGCTCGCTATCGGTAGAACCGACGCCGTTCAGTATGGCAGCGCGATGTCCGCGATGCCAAACCAAGCAGCGTCAACTGACGAATGCGTTGCAGTAGATCAACTCACCATCTACTCGCAGTCCGTGCGCCACGAAACGTGGTGTCTCGACGTGCACTTCGGTTCCGCGACCACACCCTTCGGCCTCGGTGCCGCCGGTACGGGCAACCTCGGCGAGGAAATCCTCCAGCGCCTTGATTCCCGCTTGCGCGTCGACCGATTGCGGTTGTGACTCGAACTCGTCTGCGTCGATCACGGCTGCGCGAACGATCGCCTCCCACGATGCCTTCAGTGCTTCGCTGCTCGGAAACACCTCGACACCGAGAATCCTGTCGCCGTGCGCCACGGCCACACCGACTTGGTCGGCTTGCACGCCATTGTCGATGAGATCATTCACCACGGCAAGTCGATCAGAGCGGTGATTCAGGTCGTCGTCGACACCAAGAAAGAGACTTTCCTCGTGGTTGACACCGCGCGAGCTCAACTCAAAGGAGATGGTGTTCCACACTTCACCCTGCGCCGAACGCTTGGTGTTGTGATGATCGACGCTGTTCTTCACGCTGCGCTGCTTCGCCACGCGCATGCGGCGCGACGCCATGCGACCCGAGTTGAAGAAACCGGAGCGACCCGACCACCTCCCCGCCTCGACACACGACACCGGGATGACGATCCGTGCGCCAGCCGGTACCACGATGGAAACGTTGACTACGCGGGTTTGGCGCCCGCCACTCAGGATTCGTCCGGCAGGAATCAACAGGTCGTGATTGGTGGGGTTGTGAACCTGCAGTTCGGGCACGGTGGGGCTTTCGAGTTCGGAAACGACGAGCTCATCGCCAGCGATCCTGATGCTGGCTCCGCGTTGCTTGGGGTCGAAGATTGGAATCAGCGTCACTCCACCCCGAGTAATCGGAGCACCAGGCTTGAGGCTGGTGATGTCGTTGAGGTATGCGGTGGTCATTGGTTGTGCCTTTCGGTTGATGGTTGGATACCCGTCCCGACGGTCGCCCGTCAGCCAGGTGCCCCAGTTGGGGTACGGGTAATACGCACGAATCGGGTCGCCTTGTGACTTGACTAGTCCAGCCGGCGGCCTACGATGCCGGCCATGCCACGTAGGAATTTCCGCCAACATGGGCAGCTCGTGCATACACCTTGGTATGAACAGCATCCGGAAAGGCAAACTCATGTCGTCGCATGAAGCCGATCGACTGAATCTCCATCAGACCCTGCGCGGTCTCATGCCTGAAGATGTGGCCGACATTCTCATGGCACACCTCCCACCCATTGGCTGGAGCAACGTTGCC
>JAFMFM010000071.1 GCA_017856115.1 Actinomycetota bacterium
TTCGTCGCAGTCATCGTGTTCACCGGTGTGTATCCCAAGCCGATGTTGTCGCGAATCGAACCAAGCGTGAACGCCCTCATCGAGCATGTGGAGTCGCGAACCACCTACGTGCAGCCCACTCACGAAGAAGCAGGGAAGTAAGTCATGGATATCGCCGGCGACTTCCTTCCTCCAACCATCGAGTGGTTCGCGCTGTCGCCCTACATTGCCCTGGTGGCCGGGGCACTCATCCTGCTGCTGGGGTCGCTGACACCGCAGTGGCCGCGCGGTTGGTACGGATTGGTCTCGGCGACGAGCGCAGGAGTGGCGGGCGTGCTTTCGGTGTTGCAGTTCGCCAACCTCGCCGACGAGTTACCACGCACGTTGGTGAAGGGTGCGCTGGCCCACGACCGGTTTGGGTTGCTTGCTCTCATCGCCATTTGTGTAGCGGTGGTGTTCACGAGCATGACCACCGTGGATGCCGACACGAGCGACTCACTCGAGCACTTTGCGTTGCTGCTTACCGCGGCACTCGGTGCAGCAATCATGGTGACCGCGAACGATCTGGTGGTGTCATTCCTCGGTATCGAAACCCTGAGTCTGTCGTTGTACGTGTTGGCCGCAAGTGACCGGCGCCGTTCGGCGAGCCAGGAAGCCGGGCTCAAGTACTTCATCCTCGGTGGCTTCGCGTCAGCGTTCCTGTTGTACGGGATTGCGCTGGTGTACGGCACGACGGGCCAGACCAGCATTTCGGGTATCGGCAGCACGCTTGCCGGCGAAGTGAGCGTGCCGCGCAACGATGCCATGCTGCTCGCCGGTGTGGCACTACTACTCGTGGGCTTCGGCTTCAAGGTGTCGCTCGTGCCGTTCCACTCCTGGACCCCGGATGTGTATCACGGTGCCCCAACTCATGTCACCGGATTCATGGCGTCGCTCGGCAAGGTTGCAGCAATCGTGGCGTTGGTGCGTCTTTTTGTTGTGGCATTTCCCACCCGCGCTGATGACTGGCGCCCCGCAGTGTTTGCCCTGGCCGTGCTCACGTTGCTGGTCGGCTCGGTGCTGGCCATCGTTCAACGTGACGTCAAGCGCATGCTGGCGTACTCGTCCATTAGCCACGCTGGTTTCATGATGGTGGGTTTGGAAGCAGCCGGTCGGATCGGCTCGTCATCCGCGAGTGATGGTGTTTCGTCGGCGTTGGTGTACGTGGTGTTGTATTCGGTCTTGGCCGTTGGATCCTTTGCGGCGGTCTCGGTGGTGTCGCAGCATGCATCCGATGTCACATCGACCAGCGAGGGTCAATCGACGACCTCACTCGATGCGTTCAACGGAGTGGCAAAAACCAATCCGGTATTTGCGCTTGGTTTCACGGTGTTGTTGTTGGCTCAAGCAGGCGTGCCGCTCACCAGCGGATTCGTCGCCAAGTTCGGGGTGATTCGTGCCGCGGTCTCCACCGAGAGCTACGTGTTGGCCGTGCTCGCAATGGTGTCGGCGGTGATTGCGGCGTATCTGTACCTGCGCATCATGGTGAGCATGTGGCTCTCCGTGCCAGCGTCCGGTGAGGCGACCTCTGCCTTGGCGCCAAAGTTGTCGTTGCCGCTTCGTGTCACACTTGTATCCGCCGTTGCCATCACGTTGGTGCTCGGGGTTCTTCCGACCTGGCTCCTGGATGTCAGCGATTCTCTGGCGTTATTCGCGCGCTGATTGTTCGGCGCCACCGGCAACTAAGCGCAAACTTCGTTACCGCGAATCACACTTCGCCACGAAGTCGGTGAAGAGTCGTTGCTGGCATTCTGTAGTTTCAGCGTCATCCTCGGGGTGCCACTGCACGCCGACCACGAAGTCACACGTGCGGTGTTCCACCGCTTCGATGACGCCGTCCGGGGCTCGCGCAACGACGACAAGATCAGTTGCGACATCCTTTAGCGCTTGATGATGGTACGAGTGCGCGTGTTCGGGTGTCAACGTGCCTAACGCAGAAGCCAGACGAGATCCTTCACTCACTGCAATCGGGTGGTACGTGTCCCAGTGGCTCTCTCGATCGGGAAGTACATCTCCAAGGTCTTGATGCAACGTGCCACCGAGCGCAACATTGAGGACTTGCAGACCGCGACAGATAGCAAGAAGTGGCTTGTTCTGCTGGAGGGCTTCGCGCACCACTGCAATCTCGAACTCGTCGTGTTCGTCGACGACTCCATAGACGGTTTCATTGCGGCGGGAGTCCCCGTAACGCTCGGGTGCGATGTCCCCACCCCCTTGAATGAGAATCCCATCGACTGCACCAACGAGCGAGGCAACGTGCCGTGCAGACTCCGCGAGTGGCGGTACCGTCATCACCACGCCACCACCCCGGGCGATTGCTTGGGCGTATTTGAGCCCATTCGAGTAGCTGTCGCCCCGAACTCCGGTTGCGCCAGAGGTGAGTTTCCCGGGTAGCAGAATTCGCGGAGTCACTTGCTGTTTAGCGTCCAGTGACTTCGGAAATCTCGTAGCCATCGGCCTTGGCGCCGGCCATCAGGATCTCAGCGTGATCGCGACCACGAACCTCGAGTACCACTTGGACACCTGTTTCACGCACGTGCAGGTCGACTCCCTCGCGTACATGTTCCACCTCGATCAGATTGGCGCCGTGTTCGGCAAACAACGTCAGGAGACGGGCTAATCCACCCGGGCGATCACTGATTCGTGCAAACACGATGAGGCGGCGGCCACGGTTGGTTTCATGGCGGCGGACGAGTCCCGTGAGTAGACCGAGATCTGCGTTGCCACCGGAGAGCACGATGCACGTGGAACCACGCTCCGCCGGCTTTACTCTTCCGTTGAGTAGTGCCGAAACTCCCACGGCACCGCCACCCTCCACGAAGTACTTCGAACGTTCGAGCAGAAGCATCATCGCATCTGCCACGCTGTCCTCATCCACGTCGACGATGTCATCCACCCACTTTTCGATAAGCGGAGAAGTGACTTCGCCAGGTACCTTCACCGCGATTCCATCCGCCAAAGTCGGTATCGGACCCAGCGGCGCCTTGCCGTAGATGTACGGCGCACAGGAGGAAATCTGTACGCCGATAACTCGAATCGATGGGTCAAACTGCTTTGTGGCGAGTGCGACTCCGCTCAGTAGGCCACCACCACCAAGTGGAACGATTACTTGGGTGAGGTCAGGAATGTCATCGATGAGTTCAACTCCGAGTGTTGCCTGACCGGCGACCACCACGGGGTCGTCGTACGGGTGACAGAACACCATGCCGGTTTCACTGGCTCGTGCTTGGGCGAGTGTGACGGCGTCATCCAGGCTGTCGCCACCTTCGTGCACCGTTGCGCCGTAGCCGCGGCAGGCAGCAATCTTGGCGAGCGATGCTCCGGCCGGAACGTAGATTTCGCACGGCACGCCGAACTGTCGAGCCGCGAAAGCCAAGGCCTGTGCGTGGTTGCCGGCACTTCCGGCAACCACTCCCTTTCGAGCATTGTCGCCGAGCGTGGAGAGCTTATTCACTGCGCCACGAATCTTGAAGGCACCTGTGCGCTGGAGGTTCTCGGCCTTAAGGACGACCGAGCCACCGTATTGCTCGCTCAGGTGGGCCGACGGGGTGACGGGCGTGTGGGTGACGATTCTGCGGTCACGCTCACCAATTTGGCGAACCTGCTCGAGGGAAATCTCGACGGCGCTGCTGCCACCCATGCAACCACTACGGTATCGCTGTGCGTGCGCTCGTTGTTGGCAACCGCGGAGATGCCGACCC
>JAFMFM010000072.1 GCA_017856115.1 Actinomycetota bacterium
TTCACCACCCGAAAGGTACCAACCTCTTTGGTCGAGCGCACGTGCGTTCCGCCATCTGCCTGTTTGTCCAATCCCACGATGTCGACGACTCGAATCTCGCTTACCTGCTCTGGAATGAGCGACACTTTCGTACGAATGAGATCGGCATCTTGCAGCGCGAAATTTCTGGGCAAGAACGACACTTCGATCGGATAGTCGCGAGCAATTGCGTGGTTCACCAATTGCTCGACCCGTGCCGCAAAACCCTCGGGAAGTGGATCGAATTCGAAGTCCATTCGTGCCGCGAGCGGCTCCATATTTCCACCGGTGACGGGCACCCGCCATTCATTCCAAATGACACCACAAAGGATGTGGAGTGCGGTGTGCGTACGCATCAGTTGATGTCGACGAGACCACTCCACTTCACCATGCACCGTTGTGCCTACCGAAGGAATCCCACTGTGCGAGCCGATGGAACCTTCCGTCGTTGGGGCTCGCGGGGACGATGCGGAAGATGACGCGAGGGACGATGTGGCGGGCGACAACGTGTGCCACACCACGTCGCCGTCCTTGCGAACGTCCACCACCGTCCGGCCACCGAGTGTTCCCACGTCGTGTGGTTGTCCTCCACCCGTTGGATAGAACGCGGTTCGATCCAGCGCAACTGCGTTTTCTTGGCAGTCGACCACCGTTGCTTCAAACGACGCGAGGTACGCGTCGCGAAGGTAGAGCAGCTCGGTCAGTAGTCGTCCATACCGTGATCGTGGTCGTGACCACCCGCGGCTGGCTCCTCAGGCTTGTCGGCGATAACGGCTTCCGTCGTGAGGAACAGTGCCGCAATGGACGCTGCGTTCTGCAACGCTGAGCGCGTCACCTTCGCTGCATCGATCACACCGATCTTCACGAGATCCTCGTACTCTCCGGTTGCTGCGTTGAGGCCCTCGGAACCTTTCAGGCTCTTCACCTTCTCCACAACGACACCACCCTCAAGACCGGCGTTTTCGGCAATCTGCTTGAGCGGTGCTTCGAGCGATTTGGCAACCATGCGCGCGCCAGTTGCCTCGTCTCCGGTCATGCCTTCCATGGCTGTCAACACCGCCGCCTGCGAACGCAACAGCGCTACTCCGCCGCCGGGAACCACGCCCTCCTCGATTGCGGCCTTGGTGGTGCTCACGGCATCTTCGATGCGATGCTTCTTTTCCTTCAGCTCCACTTCGGTGGCGGCGCCCACCTTCAATACCGCGACACCACCGGACAACTTTGCGAGCCGCTCCTGCAACTTCTCGCGGTCGTAGTCGCTGTCGGTGTTGTCGATTTCGTTCTTGATCTGGTTGATACGGCCGTTGATGTCGGCTTCGTCACCGGCACCTTCGATGATGGTGGTTTCGTCCTTGGTCACCACCACTTTCTTGGCGCGACCCAACAGATCAAGGGTGACGTTCTCCAGTTTGAGTCCGACTTCTTCGCTGATCACCTGACCACGAGTAAGAATCGCCATGTCCTGCAGCATGGCCTTGCGACGGTCACCGAAGCCTGGGGCCTTGATGGCCACGCTCTTGAACGTGCCGCGAATCTTGTTGACCACCAGCGTTGCGAGCGCTTCACCCTCGACGTCTTCGGCGATGATGATGAGCTGCTTTCCGGCCTGCATCACCTTCTCGAGAACCGGCAACATGTCGCGAATCGCAGAAATCTTGGTGCCGAGGAAGAGGATGTACGGATCTTCGACCACCGCCTCCATACGATCGGTGTCGGTCACAAAGTACGGCGAGATGTAGCCCTTGTCGAAGCGCATACCTTCGACGAGATCCATCTCGATACCGAACGTTTGACTTTCTTCCACGGTGATGACACCGTCCTTGCCCACCTTGTCGATGGCTTCGGAAATCTTGGTGCCAATCTCCGTATCGGCAGCGGAAATCGCGGCCACCTGGGCGATTTGCGACTTGCTGTCGACTTCCTTGGCGAGCGACTTGATGCTGGCAACGGCAGCCTCGACTGCCTTCTCAATTCCACGCTTCAGGCTCATGGGGTTGGCGCCAGCGGCGACGTTACGCAGACCTTCGTGCACCATGGCCCACGCGAGCACCGTGGCGGTGGTGGTGCCGTCACCGGCTACGTCATCGGTCTTCTTGGCCACTTCTTTGACCAGTTCGGCGCCGATTCGCTCGTAGGGGTCCTCCAAGTCGATTTCTTTGGCGATCGAAACACCGTCGTTGGTGATGGTCGGGGCACCCCACTTCTTGTCGAGCACCACATTGCGACCCTTGGGTCCGAGCGTGACACGGACGGCGTCGGCCAATTGGTTCATTCCCGCTTCAAGTCCACGGCGGGCTGCTTCATCGAACAGAATGATCTTGGGCATCAGCGTCTCCTATGTGAGGGTGAGTGGGTAATGCTGTCGCCTTCGTGTTCCAAAGGCGTTAGCACTCTACCGACGAGACTGCTAACCGCCTACACGATGGAACGGAGTACCACGTCGGTACGTGTGTCGGTGGCTCCCTGTTTGGCAAGCCACTGCAAGAACTCATCCAACCCCTCGGTGCCGTGGCACGCCACCATGATCTTGACGTCAGGGACACCGGTCACATGGGCCGCCCACACCACGTCGCTACGCCGGCGCAATGCCTCGTCGAACTTGGGGGTGGTGGTGATGCGTGCATCCACGATGGCGCTGAGCGAGCGACCGAGCATTCGCTGGTCCACCACGGTGGTGAAGCGGGAAATCACCCCACGACGCATGAGTCGACGAACGCGATCGGCTGCCGCATTCGCCGACAATCCGATGCGTTCACCCAACATCTGCCATGGAATTCTGGCGTCAAGTTTCAGAATCTCGAGAATATCGTTGTCAATCTTGTCAATAGCCGCTGTTTCGGAAGTCATATAGGAATTGTAGTGCGTTTTTCTGCGTTTATCGCAGTGACTTTGCCGCAATACTCAACCCATGACCGTCGTTACATCACCCACGCCTGTTGCAACGGCGACCCGGATGCAAGTGGGTGACTCCCCTGTCACCGTCTTCCCCCACTATTTCACCGGTCACGTTCCTTCCACACCACTCATCCTCGACTCCAACGTCGACGCGTGTCCTGCAGCGACACGCGCCCTGCTGCACTTCGCCGATGACATCGGTCGTGCCGTGGGTTACGACCGTGAGCAGGGTGGTGCGTTGATTCAGGACATCTTCCCGGTTCGAGCGAGTGAACACCATCAGGTGTCGACATCGTCCAAGGTGATGCTCGGATCACACACGGAAACCGCATTTCACCCACACAAGCCTCGCTACGTGGTGTTGATGTGCCTACGCGGCGATCCACAGGCTGCAACCACGTATGCGGACGTGTACGACATCATCGACCGATTGTCGAACGAAGCGTTGGCGGTGTTGCAATCCAGCGAGTTCGTGACCACCATCGATCCAAGTTTCATGTCCAACGGTGAACCTGACGCACGTGTCACGGTCACTCCACTCACGGCAACACCAAATGGCTGGACATTGGTCTACGACCAACTTCTCATGACCGGTACGACACCGCGTGCCGTTGCCGCACTTGTCGAGTTGCATCGTGCCGTGCAATCGAGCACCAAGCACGTGGTACTTCAGCGAGGTGACGTGCTCGTCATCGACAACCACCGCGCAGTCCACGGTCGTACACCGTTTACGCCTCGCTACGACGGCACTGACCG
>JAFMFM010000008.1 GCA_017856115.1 Actinomycetota bacterium
TCGGTGGTCATTTGCCCACCAGCCACAAGCGCTCGTCCTGCGCGGCCGCAAGTACCGCGGAGAGCGTTTCGTGTCGAACAGCCAGAGTGATCACCGCATCAGCCGACGGCTGAAGGTCCTCGAGTGGTGGCGAATCGAGCACCACCGCATCGCGTGAAACCAATGTTGCCCCCGCGTCGGTGAGTGCGTACACATCCAACGTGTCGCCGGATATTCGTACCGCTCCCGACCAGTTTTGGGATGGCATGCGTACCGATGTGACGACGAAATCCTCACCAACCGCCGCGACGCGGCTACGGGCAAACGATGACAGTGTGAGTTGCTGACCGGATGAATGATCGATGGCAAGTACCCCGGCCGAGATGGCGTCGAGCGACGAGAGTGCGCCGTCGGCAACCGCGTCGAGGGGAAGGGAGCGAAGGGTGGACGCATTGCGAACCTCGTTGGCCGACGTGCCGGCATCGACCGCCCGTGTGAGCACCACCACCTGGACGGTTGCCTCGGCGTCGGCGGAATTCTCGTCGCGGGGGAGCAGCAACCACGAACCCGCCAACACGAAGCCGAAGGAGAGCAGCGCGGGCAGGTACCTGGCGAGTTTTCTGATGAACGTCATGAACAATCTCCTTCGTTGTCGTAGGCACAAATGGCCCAAGTGGTTATTCCGTAGTTGTCACCGTCGCCCACCGAAGCGGTTGCTCGGTCGACGATGACCGTCTCGAATCGAACCGTGAGCGATCGGCTCGCGGCTGCACCTTTGAGTTGTGCGTCGAGAAGAATCGCACTCACGAATCCGGAGATTCGGTAGGTGGCGTTGTTGCCCGACAACTCGGCGAGGTCAAACAGCGCGATGAGGATCGGATTGCCGATCATCGTTTCTATGCCGATCGAGCTCGTGAGACCACCCGGGCTACCGGACACCACGTCGCCGACGTCGAGCGCCTCGTCGTAGCCGTTCTGCACCCAATCGATGGTCTCGCCGGTGGAATTGTTGCCGCCGTTGAAGTCGAGCACACCCCAGTTGCCACCGACGGTCGTGCCGCAATTGGTTGGACCGCTCTGCAGCGTGATGGTGTAACTGGTGGTGAGCGAAAAGTCGGAATCCTTCCACGCCAACAACGACGGATGAAACTCGCACAACGCCACGGGCCAAACCCCCACAAGTGACGACGCACTACCGGTGCGAATGGTGGTGCTGGCGGAAATGTTTGCACTCGATCGACCGAACAGTTGGGCAAAAAAGAGCGGCGAAGAGTCCGTGGCCGTCACCGTGAGCGTGCCATCCTGGGACTCCCCGGTGGTGGTGCAGTCGTGGGCGTCGGGTGACGCGTCGTCGACGGTGAGGTACTCGAGTGTGGCTGGAGGACACACGGAGCCGAGCCGTATCCATTCGGATGCTGCCGATGCGGCCGTGACCTCAACGGCGTTCTGGAGGGCGGCTCGTTCCGACCACACTCGGCCCGAGTCGACCACGATCGCCAGACCGAGCACCAGAGGCACCAAGGCGATCGCCGACAATGCGGCGATAGCACCATCGTCGGTGTTGGAGTGACGGTGGGCGTTCATTGCGGGCACACGAACGAAGAAGTTGCCGAAAGGGTTACGTCGCGGTCTCCGAGAAGTGGAATCGAATAGCTGTGGGCGGCACTCAGCGACATCTTGACGGCGCCCGACGAACAGTCCTCCACCACGAGGCATGTCAGGGTGCCGATGTCGTTGTTGCTCAGCGCGTTTTGTGCCACCGTGCAGGCATCGGTGATAGCCACCGATCCGACACGGGCCGCATCGCGAGCGGCCGACTGAATGTGCAGTTGGTCGAAGAAGATTGAAGCGAGGGTCACCATGATGAAGAGGAGTACGAGCAGTAACGGAGCAATGATCGCGAATTCGGCTGCCACCGAACCGCGGTCGTTTGGCCCCCGACGGGGGCCGTCGAGGGCCAAACGACTGGTCATTACGGCAGGACAGCGTCGAAGATGTCCTTGATACGGCCGCCGAGCCCGGTTGCCGCAATTGCCACGACTGCGACGACTCCTGCCAGGAGTACGCCGTACTCGGCGCTGACGGCGCCCTCGTCGTGTTGATGTTGACGGCTTTGCACCGCCGTCACCAGTTTGATTGCCAATTTCTTCATGTCGTTACCTCCATGTAAGGCGATCGGTTGATCGCGACGGAGTGTCTAGTGGTGGTGCTAGGTGCTTCCACCAATTTTTCGTCGGTTGGTACACGTGTGCGTGGAGATTGGTATCAATGGCGTACCAAGAACGCAATGTGCACTGCGAGTGTTGCGTCGTGCGGAAGTTGTGGTCGAGGAGCGAGCACCGTCGATTGCGACTCGCAGTACATGCGATGTTGCTGGTGACACTTTGGGCCGGTGGTGTGGTGCTCGGCTCGTTCTTCGACACCACCACGGTGCCGCTACCTCGTTACGTGGCGACGCCGGTGCCGTTCGATACCACCGACTTTGCCGACGGAGTCTCCATCGTGGATGGCACGAAGATCACCATGGCGGTGGGTGGAAAGTTCAACATCATGTTCTCATCGCAATTGGAAAAGGGCGACGCTGGAACCGACCTGGTCAGCGTGTGGCTGGCTAAGGACGGCGTGAACGCTGCATGGACGAACACCGACGTGGTCATCACGGCGAGCGGCGCCAACAGTCGGCACGTCGTGGCTTGGAACTTCTTCGTCGAGGCCGAAGTAGGTACGTATTTTCAACTTATGATGACCTCCACCACCAGCAGCCAGATGGTGATCCGGTCCGTTGCCAGCCAAACGAATCCGACGCGTCCCGAGATTCCCGGCGCCATCCTCACGGTGCAACAAGTAGGCTGAGCCCGCGGGCCAGCGTCGTCCCGGTGCTCACCAGTTGGTGGGTGCACCAGCAGGTACGACCATATGTAAGGACAGCCCGAGTGAACCGCGAGTTGCCGCACGCCGCCGAGCCGTTTGGCTTGCCGGCTGCCCACGGCCTGTACGACCCGCGCTTCGAGCACGACTCGTGCGGCGTGTCGTTCGTGGTGCACGTAAAGGGCGAGGCCAGCCATCGCATCGTGCAGACCGGACTCGGCGCCTTGTGCAGCATGGAGCACCGCGGCGCCACCGGGGCAGAACCCGAAACCGGTGACGGCGCCGGAATCCTCCTGCAGGTGCCCGACACGTTCTTGCGCAAGGTTGCAGCGACGCAAGGAATTGGGGCGAACGGTTCCCGCGGTTTCGAACTGCCGCCATACGGCGCATACGGCGTTGGCGTTGCGTTCCTCCCCGCCGATGCGTCGCACGCGACACGAGCCAAGGCAGCAATCGAGCGCATCCTGAGCGAGGAAGGACTCGCCGCGCTCGGCTGGCGCCAGGTGCCGGTGGAACCATCGTGCCTCGGCGCGAGTGCGCGCAGCGTGATGCCGTCGTTCTCGCAACTGTTCGTCGCCGCGCGCGACGAAGCGCCTGGCTCGTCGCGCGACGGTGCAGCGGGCACCGTGACCGGCATCGCGCTCGATCGCAAACTTTTCGTCGCACGCAAACGCATCGAGCACGAGCTGCCCGAGGAACAGCGAACGTACTTTCCTTCGCTCTCATCGCGAACACTCATATATAAAGGAATGCTCACCACCCCCGAACTAGGCATGTTCTTCCCCGATCTCTCCGATACCGACATGGAATCGGCTCTGGTGTTGGTGCACAGTCGCTTCAGCACCAACACGTTTCCGTCGTGGCCGCTGGCGCACCCGTACCGCTACATTGCGCACAACGGCGAAATCAACACCGTGCAGGGCAACCGAAACTGGATGCGAACACGGGAATCGCTCCTTGCCACTCCGCTGATATCCGGGCTCGAGCGGGCATTCCCCATCTGCACTCCCAACGGCAGCGACTCCATGAGTTTCGATGAAGTCCTCGAGTTGTTGCACCTCTCCGGTCGCTCACTGCCGCACGCCGTGTTGATGATGATTCCCGAAGCGTGGGAAAACCACGCCACGATGTCGGCCGATAAGCACGCGTTCTACCAGTACCACTCCGCGTTGATGGAGCCATGGGACGGACCTGCAAGCGTGGCGTTCTCCGACGGCACAGTGATTGGTGCGGTGCTCGACCGAAACGGTCTGCGACCGAGCAGGTACTGGGTAACCGACGACGATCTGGTCATCATGGCCAGCGAAGTGGGCGTGGTGGATGTTGCGCCGGAGCGCGTGGTGCGAAAGGGTCGCCTCCAGCCAGGTCGCATGTTGTTGGTCGATACGGCTCAGGGCCGCATCGTGAGTGATGACGAAGTGAAGGAAACGCTCGCTGCCGCCCAGCCGTACGCGCGGTGGCTTGCCGATGGCATGGTGCAACTGCCCGACCTGCCCGACCGCGAACACGTGGTGCACAGCCACGAGAGCGTGCTGCGACGCCAGCAGGTGTTCGGCTACACGCACGAAGACATGAAGGTGATCATCGCACCGATGGCCAAGGGCGGCATCGAGCCGATCGGATCGATGGGTACCGATACGCCGCTCGCGGTGTTGTCGTCACGACCGCGACTGTTGTTCGACTACTTCAAGCAGTTGTTCGCGCAGGTGACCAACCCGCCACTCGATGCGATACGCGAGGAAGTGGTCACCTCCGTCGGCTCCACGCTCGGGCCGGAGGCCAATCTCCTCGATGCCACGCCCGACAACTGTCGGCAACTGGTGTTGCCGTTCCCCATCCTTGATAACGACGAACTTGCCAAGATCATCCACATCAACGACGACGGCACCATGCCGCACCTGCGCAGCGTGGTGGTGAGCGGCTTGTATCGCGTAGCCGACGGCGCACATGGCATGCGAACTGCAATCGACGACATCCGCAACAAGGTGAGCGATTTCATCGATGACGGTGCACGCATCATCGTGTTGTCTGACCGCAACAGCGACTCGGTGTACGCGCCGATCCCGTCGTTGCTGCTTACTAGTGCGTTGCACCACCACCTGATTCGCGAACGCCAGCGAACCAAGGTGGGTTTGGTGATCGAATGCGGCGATGCGCGCGAAGTGCACCACATGGCGCTGCTCATCGGCTACGGCGCGGGTGCGATCAACCCGTACCTCGCGTTCGAATCCATCGAGGACATGATTGCCGCCGACGACGGTCGGGGTATGCACGGTTTGGGTGGCATGGACCCCAAGAAGGCCGTACGCAACTACATCAAGGCGGCCGGCAAGGGCGTGCTCAAGGTGATGAGCAAGATGGGTGTTTCCACCGTGGCGTCATACACCGGTGCGCAAATCTTCGAGGCCATCGGTTTGTCGCGCAACGTGGTGGACGAGTTCTTCACCGGCACCGTGTCGCGGCTCGACGGCATCGGGCTGGACGTCGTGGCGAGCGAGGTCGCCGCGCGTCATGCAGCCGCCCACCCGTCTCGGCCCGACCAGCGCGCGCACCGCAAGTTGGACCTGGGCGGCGAATACCAGTGGCGTCGTGAAGGCGAGCATCATCTCTTCAATCCCGAGACCGTGTATCGCTTGCAGCATTCCACCCGAGCCGGGCGTTACGACCTGTTCAAGCAGTACACCGCCGCGGTGGACGACCAGAGCAAGGTGCTCGCCACGTTGCGTGGATTGTTCGCGCTGCAACCGTCGAATGCACCGGTGCCGATCGACGAGGTGGAACCGGTAAGTGAGATCGTCAAACGATTCTCCACCGGCGCAATGAGTTACGGCTCGATCTCCGCTGAAGCACACGAAACGCTCGCTATTGCGATGAACCGCATCGGTGGCAAGAGCAACACCGGCGAAGGGGGCGAGGACGCCGAACGATACGCGCCGTTGCCCAACGGCGACTCCAAGCGTTCGGCCATCAAGCAAGTGGCATCCGGACGTTTCGGTGTCACCAGCGAGTACCTGGTGAACGCCGACGACATTCAAATCAAGATGGCGCAGGGTGCCAAGCCCGGAGAAGGCGGACAGTTGCCCGGACACAAGGTGTATCCGTGGATTGCCAAGACCCGCTACAGCACACCCGGAGTGGGGCTCATCTCACCGCCGCCACACCACGACATCTATTCCATCGAGGATTTGAAGCAACTCATCCACGACCTGAAGAACTCCAACCCCGAAGCACGCGTGCACGTGAAGTTGGTGGCCGAAGTGGGCGTGGGCACCGTTGCGGCCGGTGTCAGCAAGGCCAAGGCCGATGTGGTGCTCATCTCCGGACACGACGGTGGCACCGGTGCGTCGCCGCTCACCTCACTGAAACATGCGGGAGCACCGTGGGAACTCGGGTTGGCTGAAACCCAGCAGACGCTGATGCTCAACGGACTTCGTGATCGCATCGTGGTGCAAACCGACGGACAAATGAAAACGGGTCGCGACGTGATCATCGCTGCGTTGTTGGGTGCCGAAGAATACGGCTTTGCCACCGCACCACTCGTGGTGAGCGGCTGCATCATGATGCGCGTGTGCCACCTCGACACCTGCCCGGTGGGCATCGCCACGCAGAACCCGGAGCTGCGCAAGAAGTTCAGCGGTCAGCCCGAGTTCGTGGTGAACTTCTTCGAATTCATCGCACAGGAAGTTCGCGAATATCTGGCAATGCTCGGTTTCCGATCGGTGGCCGAAGCCGTTGGCCGAGTGGATCGCATCAACGCACAGGTGGCTGTGGACCACTGGAAGGCGAGCGGGCTCGACATCGCGCCATTGTTGGCCGTGCCGGCGAACCCGTACAACTCCACCCTGCACCACTCGGTGGCGCAGGACCACGGGTTGGCCGACGCTCTGGACAACGAATTGATTGCTCGTTGCGCACCTGCGCTCGAGGATGGTCATCGAGTGGAGGTGTCGTTGCCGATTCGCAACGTGAACCGCAGTGTTGGCACCATGCTCGGGAGTCGTCTCACCAAGAAGTGGGGCGGTGCGGGTTTGGCCGACGACACCATCACCCTGCGGTTCGCTGGTTCGGCCGGACAGTCGTTTGGTGCGTTCGTGCCACGCGGCATAACCATGATGTTGGAGGGCGACGCCAACGATTACCTCGCTAAGGGATTGTCCGGTGGGCGCATCGTGGTGCGACCCGATCGTCGTGCCACGTTCGCTGCGCAAGACAACGTGATTGCCGGCAACGTGATTGGCTACGGCGCCACGAGTGGCGAGATGTACCTGCGCGGTGTGGTGGGCGAGCGATTCTGCGTGCGCAACAGCGGCGCCACAGCCGTAGTGGAGGGTGTAGGCGACCACGGATGCGAGTACATGACCGGTGGGCGGGTGGTGGTGCTGGGTGCAACCGGCCGCAACTTTGCCGCTGGCATGTCGGGCGGAATCGCGTACGTGTTGGACGAGTCTGGCTCGGGCACCGCTGCCGGTGCCCCCGGCGGCGATTTTGCCTCGTGCGTAAACACCGAACTGGTCGACATCGTTCCCCTCGATGCCGATGATCGCGAGTGGCTGCTGACCACACTGCGACGCCACTACGAGTTGACCGAATCGGCGGTTTCCGCGCGCCTGCTTGCGCTCGGCGATCCGCTCGTCAACTTCCGCAAGGTACTTCCGCGCGATTACGCACGGGTGCTTCGCGTGATTGCCGATGCCAAATCCGCAGGGCTCGACGACGCGGCAACATCGCAACGCATCATGGAGAGCGTAAATGGGTAACGCACACATCGCTCGGACGGTCGTCAATGGGTGAGCCCACCGGATTCCTCAAGTGGGGTCGCACCACACCGAAGCGGCGCCCAATTCCCGTGCGCGTCTCCGACTGGCGCGAGGTGTACGAACCGTTCGACCAAGGAAAGTTGCGCGAGCAGGCAGGACGCTGCATGGACTGCGGTATACCGTTCTGCAACAACGGGTGCCCGCTCGGCAACCTGATTCCCGACTGGAACGACCTCGTGTATCGCGACCATTGGCGCGACGCCATCGAGCGTTTGCACGCCACGAACAACTTCCCGGAGTTCACCGGGCGCTTGTGTCCGGCGCCGTGCGAGTCGGCGTGCGTGCTGGGTATCAACCAAGATCCGGTTGCAATCAAGCAGGTGGAAGTGGAGATCATCGATCGTGCTTGGCGCGAGGGGTGGGTTACCCCGCAGGTGCCGAGTGTGCGCACGGGGCATCGCATAGCGGTGATTGGCTCTGGGCCCGCAGGTCTGGCGGCTGCACAGCAGCTCACGCGTGCGGGTCACGAGGTCATCGTGCTGGAGCGTGCCGATCGCATCGGTGGATTGCTGCGGTACGGAATTCCCGAGTTCAAGATGGAAAAGCAACACATCGAACGTCGCGTCGAGCAGATGAGGGCCGAGGGTACCGAATTTCGTACCAACGCCATCGTCGGAGAGAACGTGGACATCGACGTGCTTCGTGCGACGCACGATGCAATCGTGTTGGCGTGTGGTGCAACCGCGTGGCGCGACCTGCCGGTGCCAGGTCGTGAATTGAACGGCATCCATCAGGCAATGGAATACCTGCCGATCGCCAACAAGGTGCAGGAGGGTGACTTCACCGAACCCACCATCACCGCTGCCGGCAAGCACGTGGTGATCATCGGGGGAGGCGACACCGGCGCCGACTGCCTTGGCACCGCACATCGGCAGGGTGCCGCATCGGTGACCCAACTGGAGATCATGCCGCGGCCGCCCGAGGTTCGAACTGGTGACAACCCGTGGCCGCAGTGGAGTCTGGTGTACCGCACATCGTCGGCACACGAAGAGGGTGGCGAGCGGGTGTTCAGTGTGTCCACCGAGGAATTCATCGGCGATGTCGATGGCAACGTGCGGGCGCTTGTGCTCAACGAGGTGCGGTTCGAATCCGGCACGTTCGTTCCGGTACCAGGTACACGAACCGAGCTACGAGCCGATCTGGTGTTGCTTGCCCTAGGTTTCGTTGGGCCCGAGAAAGGTTCGTGGCTCGACCAACTCGGCGTGGCATTGGACTCTCGCGGCAATGTGGCACGCACCGACGACTACCGCACGAGCGTCGATGGTGTGTTCGTAGCAGGTGACATGGGTCGCGGACAGAGCCTGATCGTGTGGGCGATTGCCGAGGGTCGTGCAGCTGCTGCATCGGTCGACAAACATTTGATGGGGTCGTCGTCGTTGCCGTCGCCGATCGTGGCCTCCGCCCGACCGCTCGTATAGCGCTGGGCGTGCCGCCTGTCGCTGGGGCGTCACCCTTTCACGAGACGGGTGACCGTAAACTCGTCGCAATGCGTTCGCGTTGGCTGCTCCTTGTTGTAGTGCTCTCAGCGTGTGGTGTGGATGCCGCAGGTACGGCCACCACCATCGTGCCGATCGGTCCCACCGACTTTGCCACCATTCCGCCCGCAGTTACCACCATCGCTCCGGTCGTCACCACGCTTCCACCGGGGGCGGTCGGCGTGGAGCAGATCTACGTGGTGCAAGCCGGCGACTCGCCAATCAAAGTATCGAATGCATTCGGTATCTCGGTGGAGCAGTTGTTGTCGTGGAACGGACTCATCTCCACATCGCAGTTCCCGTATCCGGGGCGACAGTTGAAGATTCCTCCAAGCGCGCAGGTGACCGTGAATCAAACCCAGCAAACCGTGGTGGCGAACCCGGTTGGCAAGCCGGGTTGCGGTAACCGCCCGGCAGGCACCTACGAAGTGCAGGCGGGCGACTCCGTGTCGGCGATTCGAACCAAGTTCTGTGTGTCGGTGAATGCACTGTTGGCGGCCAATCAGTGGCCGAGTGTGAACGTGTTCTTGTATCCGGGGTTGAAGATCAACATTCCGGCTGCCGGCAGCTGATCCCGGGTACCGCTTGAGTCGTTCGTCGACGTGAGTCGTCGGGGTGGGCGTGCTTAGCGCTGGGTAGTGCGAAACTTTGCCCGGCGCTCGTGGCGCTCGAGTGCAAGTTGGATGAGTTCATCGATGAGTTCGGCGTAGGCAACCCCCGAGGCCTGCCACAACTTGGGATACATCGAAATCGGCGTGAAGCCCGGAATGGTGTTGATCTCGTTGCACAGAAAACCGCGACCCGAGCTGCCGTCGGCACGCCGTTCTTCGAAGAAGAAATCGACGCGAGCCATGCCCTCGGCCCGCACCGCGCGAAACACCTGCAACGCCATGTTGCGTACGGCGGCTGACTCGGCGTCGCTCAGCGGGGCGGGAATCAACAACGTGGCGCCATCGCCGATGTACTTGTCCTCGTAGTCGTAGAACTCGCGGCCTGGGATGATCTCGCCAGCCACCGAGGCTCGCGGCTCGCGATTGCCGAGCACCGCAACCTCGATCTCTCGGCCTGTGACGGCTTCCTCGAATAACACCCATTCGTCGTAGGCGAGTGCAGCACGTGCGGCGGCAATGGCTTCCTCGAGTGTCTTTGCTTTGGCTACGCCGACGGACGAACCCATGTTGGCCGGCTTCACGAAGAGTGGGAGACCGAGTTGGGCGACCACGTCGGCGATGGCGGAGTTGTGGTTAGCCGAGCCGCTTGCGGTGACTCCGGCAATGTCGTCGGCGCGTCGTGCGACGAATCTGGGTTGCGCAATACCCTCCGCTGCCAACACGCGTTTGGTGGTGGCCTTGTCCATCGAAACGGCGCTGCCCAACACACCGGCACCCACGTAGGCAACGTGGGCGAGGTCCAACATGCCCTGTACGGTGCCGTCTTCGCCCATGGGGCCATGGAGCAACGGGAGTACCACGGTGCGAGCAGCGCTGGTGCCAGCCATTGCGTTCGCGGCGCTCGCAATCACCTCACCCAGTGAGGACGGACGTCCTGCCGCTTCCAGGCGATCGGGCACGGCGTCGCGACCGCGTGCGAGTGCACTCATTGCGCCGTCGGCCAACATCCATTCGCCACTGCGGGAAATGGCCACGGTGGTCACCTCGTATCGCTCGGGGTCGAGCGCTCGCAAGACGTGGGCAGCGGTAACGCAACTGACATCGTGTTCAGCGGACTCGCCACCGAAGATGACGATCACATGGGTGCGCGAGCGCGAATTCACTCGTCTCCACGGTACTTGGCTCGTACGCTAAGTAGTCGTATGCGCTTCATGGCTAGCGATGTTGCTCATGCGGTAAACGGCGAATTGCGTGGCAAGAACGCACACCTCTCGGGCGCCACCTTCGACTCACGCAACTTGGTGATGGGGCAGCTCTTCGTTCCGATCGTTGCCGAGCGTGACGGGCACGATTTCATTCCCGATGCGCTCGCACGTGGTGCGGGTGCCTACCTCACGTCGCGCGGTGGTGCAGGAGTCGGCGGTGACGATGCAGTAGCCGCCGGCGCGGAAGGCTCCAACGGCAAACTGCCCGGCACGGCCATCGTGGTGCCGAACACGCTGGAGGCACTGCGCAGTCTTGGTCGGTGGGCTCGCGAATCGTTGAGCGATCGCGTTGAGCACCGCGTCGTTGGCATCACCGGGAGCGTTGGTAAAACCACTACCAAGGATCTGGCAGCAGCCGCCCTCGGATCGGCGCTGAAGGTGGCGGCGAGTTCGCGATCGTTCAACAATGACCAAGGGGTGCCCATCACGTTGTTGAACGCCCCCGACGACTGCCAAGCACTCGTGCTGGAGATGGGTATGCGCGGCCACGGTGAAATCACCCGCCTGGCCGAGGTTGGTCTCCCGCACATCGGAATCGTCACTGCCGTTGCCGAGGCGCACAGTGCACTACTCGACAACCTGGATGGCATCGCTCGCGCCAAGGGTGAACTCATCGAGGCACTGCCGTCGAGCGGCTTTGCCATCTTGAATGCCGACGACGAGCGAGTCCTGGCAATGCAGTCGCGCACGTCGGCACAAGTCATCACGTTTGGCGAAGCACCGTCAGCAACCGTGCGAATCACTCGAGTGCAGCTCGACGAGCGTGCGCATGCCACCGTGCACCTCGCCACACCATGGGGAGAATTGTCGTTTGTACTACCCGTCGCAGGCCGCCACAGTGCGAGCAATGCGGCTGCTGCCATCGCTGCTGCGGGCGTATGCGGGGTAGATGTCCATGGCGCAGCGGAGGCGATTGCGTCGGCACCGATGTCGCCCAATCGCATGAGTGTGCACACCACCTCGCTCGGTGTGGTGCTGATTGATGACTGCTACAACGCCAACCCAAAGTCGATGGCTGCGGCCTTCGATACGCTTGCGGCGATTCCTGCAAAGCGACGATTTGCCTTCCTCGGAACCATGGCCGAACTGAAGGATCCGGAAATCGCGCATCGTGCGGTGGCGGCTCTGGCACGACGAATGGATATCCACGTCATTGCAGTGGATACCAATCTGTACGGCGAATCAGCGGGATCGGGCGACCCGGCGCTTGGGCCAGAGTCGGCTGGTGCGAGCATCACACTGCAGGCGGCCATAGATCGCATCGGCGACTTTGCCGACGGTGATGCCGTCCTTGTGAAGGGCTCGCGTGTGGCCGGACTCGAACGTCTGGTTCACGCGTTCAACTGAGTAGCGGCGGCCGTGCCGCCAACGTCCCCCGAGGGGTAGCGCTCGTCGAGTGCTCGGGTGTTGCACCACCACGCGAGCACCAACGCCCACGCCGCGCCAAGGAAGAGCAACCAGCGAGCCCCGAAACGGTCCACCAACGGACCAAACACGATGTTGCCGATCGGCACGGTGCCACCAAACGACATGAACCACAACGCCATAGTGCGACCGCGTTCGTGCGGAGCGAGTCGCCCCTGTAGCACGGTGCTCATCGCGGTGGTGGTGAAGAAGTACGACACGCCAAGGGCAAACCCCGTGATGAACGCAGGCACTGCCGAACGTGAGGCTGCGAAACCCACCATTGCAACGGCGTTGGCGGTGAATCCCCAGCGAATCATCACGCGTGGATCGCGACCAACGAAGATCGTGCCGAGTGCCAATCCACCGAGGGCGGCGCCGAGGGCCCATGTGGCGTACAGCCATTTGTATACAGAGCTCGAATCGTCGATACCGAAGTTCAGTTCCGCGACCGCTGGAAACAGCCCGATGTAGGGCAGCGAGATGAGCGAGTACAACGCCAGGGTAAGAATGAGTCGCCGTACTACCGGTCGGTCGCGTGCAACGCGCAGGGCAAATGTGAAGCGTTGCCACCCGCGCGAGGTGTCGCGTTGATGCGTTGCCGCGGTAGTGCGTTGCAGCGCCCATACCACCAGCAGGTAAGTGACGGCATTGAAGGCAAAGAAATGCCAGGCCTTTGCGCCAAGCGGTGAGAAGAGCGCAACGAAGATCGGCCCGATTACTCGCGAACCGTTGATCAGTGCGGAGTTGAGCGACATGGCCCCGGGCAGGTCGTGGTGTGGCACCAGAGAGGGCAACAATGCCGACCACGCGGGCATGTTGAGCGCCGCGCCGATACCTACGCCCAGTTGCGCAAGGAACAACGCCCATATCGGGGCATCGACACGTGCCAGCGCCGCCAACACCACGGAAAACGACAGCATCACGATCTGCATCGATGCCAACCATTTGCGCCGATCCACCGCGTCGGCGACAACTCCGGCAGGAATTGCCAGCAACAACAATGGTCCCATCTGAGCGAGGATCATCAAGGCCACCATCGACGCCTTGCCGGTGCGATTGTAAATGTAGATGGGCAACACCACGTTTTGAATCCACGTACCGATGTTGGAGCCAAACGAAGCAACGAAGATCCGGCGGAATTGTTCGTGTGACAGCGCCGATCTGGCGCTACCCGGACGAAGAATGGGCAGTTCGCTCGTTTCGGTGGTGAGAGCAGAACTATCAGTCATTGGTAAACCGCAACGTTCTAACCTAGGGGGCGGATGGCCACGCCAAACGACTCGCCGACGACGATTGCGTCACAGTCGCACGTACCGCCAACCGAGTGCGCCACGCGGTTTGCCATCTTTTCCGAGTGCCCGCAATGCGGACACTCGCTACACGCCGAGCACGCACATTACAAGTGCGGCGGATGCGGCTGGCGCGACAGTTGCTGCGACTGACGCCGTGCGTGCCGCCCCGGCTGCGTTGACGAGCCGCGGCTAGGCCAACAAGTCGGCGTACATCTGCAGGAACCCAGCCGGCCCACCCACGAGGAACGTGGTCACCGCGGTTTCCTTCCACTTGGGCAGCTCGCCCTTGATCTTGTCGAGGGGTCCGACTAGCGCGACGTCTTCGACCATCTCCAGGGGAATGAGGGCCGCCGCTTCTTTCTTCTTGCCCTGAAGGTACAACTCCTGCACTTGGTTGGCGATGTGCTCCCAGCCCATGCGCGCGAATACTTCGAAGTGGAAGTTCGCGCCCTTGGCACCCATACCACCGGCATACAGCGCCACGAACGGCCGGATCATGTCGGCGCACTTCTCGACGTCGTCACCTGGCACGACGAAAAGCGAGGCCACCACTTCAAAGTCATTTTGTTTGGCGGGGTTGCCCGACTTTGAAAAACCCTCGTTCAGGCAACGGCGATAGTGCGCATCGTCCTTTGGTGAATAGAACAGCGGCAACCAGCCTTCGCAGATCTCAGCGGCGAGTGCAACGTTCTTCGGACCTTCCGCTGCCAGGTAGATGGGTATTTCCTTGCGAAACGGGTGGATGGTGCTCTTCAGTGCCTTGCCCAACCCCGCGCCACCCTGCAACGGCAAGTCGTAGAACTCACCGTGATGTTCGAGCGGTGCTTCACGTCGCACGATGGTGCGCACGATGTCGACGTATTCGCGGGTACGCGCCAGGGGTTTGGGGTAGGGCTGGCCGTACCAACCTTCCACCACCTGCGGTCCGGATGCGCCAATCCCGAGAATCATGCGACCGTTCGACAGATGGTCGAGCGTCATCGCCGACATGGCGGTGGCAGCCGGTGTGCGTGCACTCATCTGCATGATGCCGGTACCGAGTTTGATGTTGGTGGTGTGTGAACCCCACCACGCAAGGGGAGTAAGGGCGTCGCTGCCGTAGGCCTCGGCGGTCCACAACGAATGGAAGCCAAGTTTGTCCGCCTCCTTCACCGCTTCCACCACTCCGGTTGGTGGACCAGAACCCCAATAGCCGGTGTTGTAGCCGAGTTTTGCCATGCCGTCAGTTTGACACACGGTGCCCCGCCACAACGGGGCGGAGCAGCGCTACGCGCGTAGTGCGACGAGCGGTTCGACGAATTCGCGTCCCAGCGCCTCGGCGCTTGGCTTGTTGGTGAGCGAGCCGTCGACCGTATTCACAGCGAGTGCCATCGCCGAATCCGACGCGGCGGCGGTACGCGCACCGTGAATTGCCAATTGCAATTGGTATGGCAACGTGGCGTTGGTGAGCGCGTAGGTGCTGGTGTTCGGCACGGCTCCGGGCATGTTGCCGACGGCGTAATGAACGACACCGTGCATCTCGTACACCGGATCGGTGTGGGTGGTTTCGCGCATGGTTTCGATGCAGCCGCCCTGGTCGATGGCCACGTCCACCATCACCGAACCCCGCTTCATGGTCTTCACCATGTCCTCGGTAACGACGATCGGTGCACGGGCACCGGCCACCAGCACCGCGCCGATCACCAGGTCCGCATCCGCCACGCTGCGCTCGATGGCACCGCGATTCGACGCAATCGTCACGATGCGTCCTCGATGAATTTGATCGACGAATCTCAGGCGATCGAGGTTCTTGTCCAGTAGCAACACTTCAGCTTCCATTCCGGCGGCGATCCACGCCGAGTTCCAACCAACGTTGCCTGCGCCAATCACCACCACCTTTGCGGGGCGTACTCCGGGTGCGCCACCCATCAGCACGCCACGACCGCCGTACGGGCGCTGCAGGTAATGCGCACCGGCCTGCGTTGCCAGCCGCCCTGCCACCTCGCTCATTGGTGCGAGCAGCGGTAATGAGCCGTCGGTGAGTTGCAACGTTTCGTACGCCACACCCGTGGTGCGATGGGCCAGTAGTGCTTCGGCAACCTTGGGGTACGCAGCGAGATGCAGATACGTGAACAACGTGAGATCGGGTCGCAGATAGCCGAACTCTTTCTCGGTGGGCTCCTTCACCTTTACCACCATGCTTTGGCTCCAGGCGTCGGCGGCGGTCGGCACGATGGTGGCACCGGCGGCTGCAAACTCGGCGTCAGAGATCGACGCTGCGGTCCCGGCGTCCTTCTCTATGAACACTTCCACGCCGGCACGTTCGAATTCGCGAACACCGTCGGGGGTAAGGGCCACCCGACCCTCGAGGGTCTTGGTTTCCTTTGGGACGCCAAGGGTGGCGTGCGCCGGCTTCACGCGACTGTTCTACTACAACGACGGGGCGGTCCCGACTGGGGTGCTTGGCGATGGGCGCGACGCCGTGGCGAGGGTGTCATGCGGTGCGGGAGAAACGGTGCTGCGGGCGCTCGTGGTAGAAAAACTCCATGAAAAAGTTCCAAAATTTCATCGACGGCACGCACGTTGACGCCGCCGACGGCAGCACCCTCGACATCATCAACCCCGCCACCGGCAAGGTGTACGCAACGTCGCCCAACAGCAAGCAGGCCGACATCGATGCGGCGATGGCGGCCGCGCAGCGCGGATTCGAGGTGTGGAAGGAGTCCACTCCGTCGGAGCGTTCGCTGGCATTGTTCCGCATAGCGGATGCCATCGAGGCACGCGCGAGCGAATTCGTGGCGATGGAAGTGGAGAATTGCGGCAAACCGGTGGCCATCACAACATCGGAGGAGATTCCACCGATGGTCGATCAGATTCGCTTCTTTGCAGGCGCCGCACGAATGTTGGAGGGTAAGAGTGCGGGTGAATACATGAAAGGTTTCACCTCCATGATTCGACGCGAACCAGTCGGCGTGTGTGCGCAAGTGGCGCCATGGAATTATCCGATGATGATGGCGGTGTGGAAATTCGCCCCGGCGATCGCTGCCGGTAACAGCATCGTGTTGAAGCCGAGCGACACCACTCCGGCCACCACCGTGTTGCTGGCCGAAATCGCCAGCGAATTCCTGCCCCAGGGCGTATTCAACGTGGTGTGCGGAGATCGCGACACGGGTCGAACCATGGTTTCGCATCCCACACCGTCGATGGTGTCGGTTACCGGATCGGTCCGTGCCGGAATGGAAGTTGCTGAGGCTGCGTCGAAGTCGCTGAAGCGCGTGCACCTAGAACTTGGCGGCAAGGCACCTGTCATCGTGTTCGACGATGCCGACCTTGAGGCCGCCGCCGCACAAATCTCGATGACCGGCTACTTCAACGCCGGACAGGACTGCACCGCAGCAACGCGTGTGATCGCCGGCCCGAAGGTGTACGGCGATTTCGTGGAAGCACTCGCCGCTGCAGCCAAGGGCACCAAGACGGGTCAACCCAACGACGACGTGTTGTACGGTGCGTTGAACAACGCCAACCAACTTGCCCGCGTTACCGGGTTCGTCGAGCGTGCACCCAAACATGCACGAGTTGTCACCGGCGGCAACAAGATTGGCAACGACGGCTACTTCTTCGAGCCCACCGTGGTTGCCGACCTCAAGCAGAACGACGACATGATCCAGCAGGAAATCTTCGGACCGGTCATCACCGTGCAGAAGTTCAGCGACGAAGCCGAAGCCCTCACCTGGGCCAACGGCGTGGAGTACGGCCTGGCCTCATCGGTGTGGACCCGCGACTTCGGCAAGGCGATGCGCATGGCCAAATCACTGGATTTCGGCTGTGTATGGATCAACACGCACATTCCCGTGGTTGCCGAGATGCCGCACGGCGGCTACAAGAAGTCGGGCTACGGCAAGGACCTTTCGGCCTACGCGCTCGACGACTACACGCGAATCAAGCACGTGATGGCCAACATCACCATCTGATCGATTCACTAGCGTGAGTCACGGCACCGATGCGAGCAACATGACCAAAGGGGTGGGATGACCGACGAGAAGCGATCCGTCATCGAGCTCGATCACGTGCGCAAGCAGTACGGCGATTTCGTGGCCGTGCATGACGCCAACTTCTCCATCGCCAACGGCGAATTCTTCGCCATGCTCGGCCCGTCGGGTTGCGGCAAAACCACCACCTTGAAGATGATCGCCGGATTCGAGCAACCGACCAGTGGTCGTGTGTTGCTCGACGGCGACGACGTGTCGGCCGTGCCGCCGTACCGCCGCAATGTCAACACGGTGTTCCAGCAGTACGCGTTGTTTCCGCACATGACGGTGTTCGACAACGTGGCGTTCGGTCCGCGCAGTGCCAAGAAGTTGGACGAAGCACGGATCAAGAAGGACGTGATGGAGATGCTCGAGGTGGTGCGCCTCGACAAGTTTGCACATCGCAAACCCTCGCAGCTGTCGGGAGGGCAGCAGCAGCGGGTGGCGTTGGCGAGGGCGTTGGTGAACTTTCCGAGCGCGTTGCTGCTCGACGAACCGCTCGCGGCACTCGACCTGAAACTGCGCGAAGCGATGCAGATTGAACTGAAGCGAATTCAGCGGGAAGTCGGAATCTCGTTCGTGTTCGTTACACACGACCAGGGTGAAGCCATCACGATGAGCGATCGCATCGCAGTAATGAGCGAAGGTCAAGTGGAGCAGATCGGTACTCCCGAGCAGATCTATCGATCGCCGGCGTCGCTGTTCGTGGCTGGCTTCATCGGCTCGGCGAACTTGTTGCCTGCAACCGTGGAGTCGAACTCTGGACAACAGCTCCACGTTCGCACCACCGGGGGAGCGCTGCTCAACGTGCCGCAGGGTGACGCGACGTTCTCGGTTGGCGATCGAGTATGCGTGATGTTGCGACCAGAGCGATTACAGCCAGCACAAACCATCACCACTGCCGGAAGCGGTGTGGAGGGCACGTTGACCGACCTCGTGTACCAAGGGGCCACGGCGCGGCTCATCGTGCGTCAACACGACGACACCGAACTGTCGGCACTGGTGGATGCCACCTCGCTGCCGCATTGGGTGCGCACCGGTGAGACGATGTGCCTGGTATGGCCCAATGATTGCCCGTACGTGTTGGCCGGCTGGCCCGAGCGAGCTGGGGCCACCACCACGAATGTGGACCATGTGGAGGCTGCGCTGTAGTTTTACTATGCTTTGGGTCACGTGCAGTACCGCACGCTCGAGGCCACTATTACCCGTAAGCAACCACCACGAGGGGGAAACATGAACAAGCCAACCAATTCGGGCGCACGCAGAAATCCATGGACGCGTCGCGAATTCCTGCTTCGTAGCGGTGCGCTCGGCGTAGCCGGAGCGTCGCTGCCGGCCTTGCTCGCTGCCTGTGGCGGCGGCGGTGGCGGAGCCAACGCCCTGTTGTTCGACAACTGGCCGTTGTACATCGATCCGACCGAAGACGGGCTGGTTGGCTCTGTGGACCGCTTCATGGAAGCCAGCGGCGTCGACATGACCTACACCGAGTCGTACAACGACAACGACGAGTACTTCGCCAAGATTCAGCCGCTCCTGGGTGCGGGCAAGCGCATCGACCCCGACCTCATCGCTCCAACGTTCTGGATGGCGGGCCGACTCATCAACCTGGGTTGGGTCGACAAACTGCCGCTCGACAAGGTGGCCAACACCTCCAATCTTGAGGACAACTACGTGAAGCCACCGTGGGACCCCACCGGCGAATACAGCATGCCGTGGCAGGCCGGAACCGCGGGTATCGCCTACAACATCGACGTGACCGGTCGCGAACTGAAGAGCACCGCCGATCTCTTCGACCCGGCATTCAAGGGCAAGATCGGAATGCTCACCGAGATGCGCGACACCATGGGGCTCATCCTCATGTCGCAGGGCGTCGACATCACCAGCATTTCGTCGTTCGACCAGGCAGCAGGCGCATTCGAGCAGTTGGAGAAGGCGAAGGCCGACGGACAGATTCGCGCGTTCACCGGAAACGACTACATCGACGACCTCGTCAGCGGCAACTACGCGGCGTGCGTTGGTTGGTCGGGTGACGTGTTGCAACTCGGCAAGGATTCGCCGAACATCCGCTTCGTTGTGCCCGAGGAGGGTGGAACCCTCTGGGCCGACGTAATGGTCATGCCGAAGGGCACCGAGAACACCGATGCCGTCGCCAAGTGGCTCGATTTCGTCTACGATCCGGAACAGGCCGCACAGATCACCAGCTACGTTCAGTACTTCTCGCCGGTCAAAGGAGTGCGAGAAGAAGTGGCGAAGATCGATCCCGAGTTGGCGGAGAACCCACTGGTGTTCCCCGATGCAGAAACTGCATCGCGCCTCAAGTCGTGGGCGAATCTTTCGGAAGACGTCGACGCGCAGTTCGCCGACGCCTTCTCGTCGATCACCGGCGCATAGTCGGTACGCGACGACGAATCGACACAACGAGTCGTGATGCTCGCACGGCGAGCTGACAACCTCGGTCTAGCCGCGCTTGCGGTGGCTGCGGTCTGCCTGGTGGCCCTCGGCGCAGGGTGGTTCGATGGACCGCTCAACGCACTGGTGCTATTGGTGCTGCTCGTGGTGTTGGGTGGAGTGGGCGTGCTCGCAGCTTTCGGCGGTCCTGAGGCTCGACGCCTGCTTGCACCGTACGGGCTGATGAAGCCGGGGCTCTTGTGGATGGCGCTCTTCTTCCTTGCCCCCGTGTGGTCGCTGGTACGAATCTCTTTGTCGACCAAGGAGAGTCGCTTTTCGGTGCAGTACAACTTCACCTGGGCGTGGGACAACTACTCACGCGCCTTCAGCGACTTCGGCGGGCAGTTCCAACGGGCGTTCCTGTACTCCTTGATTGCCACGCTGCTGACGATCGTCATCGGCTACCCGGTGGCCTACGTGATTGCCTTCCGTGGCGGAAGATTCAAAAATCTGCTGCTCGGTCTCGTGGTGATTCCGTTCTTCACCAGTTACCTCATTCGAACGATTGCATGGAGCACCATCCTGGCCGACCAAGGTCCGATCGTGTCGCTCTTGAACACGTTCGGTTTGGTGAACGTGTTCGAATGGCTGCACATCATGGAGAACGGCAAGTTGTTGAACACGCCGGCCGCGGTGATCGGCGGCCTCACGTACAACTTCCTGCCGTTCATGTTGTTGCCCATCTACGTGAGCTTGGAGAAGATCGACCCAAATCTCGTGAATGCCGCCAACGACCTGTATTCCACCCCCACCGCGGCATTTCGCAAGGTGGTGTTTCCACTTTCCATCCCCGGGGTGTTTGCAGGCACGTTGCTGACGTTCATTCCGGCTGCGGGCGACTTCGTGAACGCGCAGTTCCTCGGCAACCCCAACACCACGATGATCGGTAATTCCATCCAGGATCAGTTCTTGAAGCAGAACAACTATCCGGTGGCGAGCGCCATGAGCACCGTGCTGATGGTGAGCATCACGGCACTCGTATTGCTGTACACCAGATTCTTCGGCACCGAGGAACTGGCATGACACCGGCGCACTCACGGGAACCGGCATGAACTCGCTGCGCTCGCGAATCGGCCGCATGGGGCTGAACGTGTTCGCCGGACTCGGCCTGGTGTATCTCTTCATGCCGATCTTTTTCATCGTGTTGTTCAGTTTCAACAAGCCCAAGGGCAACTACAACATCGTGTGGCAGGAGTTCACGCTCGACAACTGGCTCGATCCGTTCTCGCAGAGTTCGCTCACCGCCGCTCTGTGGGTGAGCCTGCGAATCAGCGCGTTGGCCACCGTGATCTCCACCATCTTCGGATCGTTGATTGCGTTGGCGCTGTCACGACGATCGTTCAAGGGGAGTTCCGTCATCAACCTGTTGTTGGTGTTGCCGCTCACCACGCCCGAGATCGTGCTCGGATCCTCCCTGGCAACGCTGTTTCTCAGCCAAACCTTCGTGGACTTCGGGTTCATCACCGTGGTGATTGCACACGTGATGTTCCAGGTGTCGTTCGTGGCACTCACCGTGCGGGCGCGTATCCGGGGCTTCGACTGGACGCTCGAACAAGCGGCCGCCGACCTCGGGGCAAAACCGTGGCGAACGTTCCGTTACGTGACGTTCCCGCTGATCCTTCCCGGTGTGCTGGCTGCGGCCCTGTTGGCGTTTGCGTTGTCGATCGACGACTTCATCATCACGTTCTTCAACGCAGGCTCCACCGTTACGTTCCCACTGCAGATTTACGGAGCAGCCCGCGTGCGGATTCCGCCGCAAATCAACGTGCTTGCGTCGATGGTGCTGTTCTTCAGCATCGCCTTGTTGGTGATCGGAGCGGTGCGCGGGCAGCGATCGGAAGCGGTAAAGGCCATGAAGCGTTCCAAGAACAAGTGAGCGTCGAATCGCACACGAGGCATCCGTGACGCGTATCGCGGTGGGGCCGTCTTCGGCCCCCGAGTGGCTACGAGACGCGGTGCGCGCAGGGGGATGCGAGGTAGCCGACTACGCACATGCGCAGGGCTTGGTGTGGGGTGATCCGCGAGGTGCGGATGCACTTGGTGAGGTGCTGCGCGCGCACCAACATCTTGCGTGGGTGCAGTTGCCGTTTGCGGGGATAGAGAACTTCGTGGTGCACCTCGACGACGAACGAGTGTGGACCAGCGGCAAGGGTGTGTACGCAGAGCCGGTGGCGGAGTTGTGCATGGCATTCCTGCTCGGAGGTCTGCGGCACGTCATCGGCTATTCGCGAGTGCGCGAGTGGACGGTTGACCACGGTCGGTACCTGCTCGGCGGCAACATCGTGATCGTTGGCGGAGGCGGCATCACCGCGTCGTTGGTGCGGATGCTGCAGGGTTTCAACACGCACATCACCGTGGTTCGCCGCCACGACACGCCGCTACCGGGTGTGCAGCGGGTGGTCACACAGGCGCACCTGCACGAGGTGTTGCCCGCGGCCGACGCCGTGGTGCTGGCATGCGCACTCACGCCGGAAACCATGGGGCTGATCGGTGCCCGAGAGCTTCAACTGATGAAGCACGATGCGTGGCTGGTGAACGTGGGTCGCGGCAGATTGGTCGTTACCGACGACCTGGTGGTGGCGTTGCGCGACCAACGAATCGGCGGAGCGGCCCTGGACGTGACGGACCCCGAACCCTTGCCGACGCAACATCCGTTGTGGACCTTCGACAACTGTCTCGTCACACCGCACATCGGCAACACGCGAGCCATGGCCGTGCCGCTGCTGTCGGAGCGCGTGGCCACCAACTGTCGTCTGTTCGCCGCTGGGCAGCCGCTGGTGGGCGTGGTCGACGTAGGACTGGGTTACTGAGTGGCGCGGCAACCGATCGGCACGACTACCGCTGGTCGGTGATCTGCTGCCAGCATGGTGGCGCCATGGCCGACCATTACGCAACCCTCAGAGTGGCGCGAAACGCGTCGCTGGACGACATTCGTCGGGCATACCGCGCGCGAATGCGCGAGGTGCACCCCGACACGCGCGGATCGGCTGCATCCAGTTCGACGAGCGTCACGCAAATCGCCGAAGCATGGGACGTGTTGTCGTCGCCCGCACGACGCGCGGCGTATGATTCGCAATTCGCACCAACGACGCCGACGCGAATCGATCCGAACATCGATCGCGTGTATCCGCCGGCGCGGTTTCCGTGGCGATTCGTGTTGACCATCATCGGCATTGGCGCGGCGATCCTGCTCGTATTGCACATCATGGGGGATCCGATGCCGCCGCGAAGCATCGACGGGCTCATCAGCGCGGGTTCATGTGTGAACTTCGACGACATCGGTTCGGCATTCGAGGTGCCGTGCGACGGGCCGTATCAAGCACGCGTGCGCGAACTTGTGCCGTTCGATGCGCGATGTGACAGTGATACCACGCAAGCACGCGATCGACAGGGAATGGGCACCGTATGCCTGGAGCCGTAGTCGGTAGCGAAGAATCGCCTTAATCGGTAACGAAGAATCGCCACGTTTGTAATACGATGGGTGCGATGCCAGTCCACGCCGATGTTCGCGTCGGCCTTCTTGCATACGGCGCAATCGGGTACGAGCACAACCTGGCGGTGCAGAACACCGACGGCTTGCGCCTTGCTGCCGTGTGTGATTCCAAGCCCGAGCGCATTGCCGCTGCGCGGGAACTTGCCACCGACTTCACAGGTTTCGCCGACGCAACGGAAATGCTCGATTCGGGTTTGCTCGAACTCGTGGTCATCTCGACCCCGCCGAACAGCCACTACCGCTGGGCCAAGGAGTCGCTCCTGCGGGGCATCCATGTGGTGCTCGAGAAACCGATGGCCCTCACCACCGCGGAATGCGACGAGTTGATGTCGCTGGCCCGTGACAAGAACCTTTTGTTGGTGGTGTATCAGAACCGCCGATTCGATCCCGATTTCGTGACGTTGCGGTCGGCGATCACCTCCGGTGCCATCGGTGACGTGTACCAGCTCGACACTTTCGTTGGTGGCTATTCGCGACCGTGCGACTACTGGCACTCCGACGCCGCCGTATCGGGTGGCGCGATCTTCGATTGGGGGAGCCACTTCATCGACCAGATTCTGAACGTGATCACCGACGACGTCGCACACGTGAGCGGCCAGAACCACAAGCGCGTCTGGACGCACGCAACGAATGCCGACCATGCGCAGGTGACGATCACTTTTGCCACGGGCAAGCAGGCAACGTTCATCCATTCCGATCTGGCCGCCGCCCGCAAGCCCAAGTTCTACGTGCTCGGCACGGCGGGGGCGATCGTGGGCGATTGGAATCCACTGGCCGAGCCGGCGGTGGCCGACCTTCCGGCCATCCTCACGCTGCATCGAGAGAATGCGGCGGCGGAACGAATCGAGCTCGAGCCCGTCGCCGAATACGAGTTCCACCGGTCGATCGTTGCGCACCTTGCGTCCGGTGCGCCGATGGCGGTGAACGCAGTGCAATCTCGAAACGTGGTGGCGATCATGCAGGCCGCCGAGCAATCGGCCCTCAACAACGCAATGCCTGTCGTGCCCGACCTTCTCGCCGTTCACGACGTCACCGCGCGCTAACCGTGCCGGTCAGGTGGGGGTTTCTCGGCGCCGGGTACGTGGCCAGTCGAGCGATGGCGCCGGCAGTGCATGCCGCGGTCAACGCGCAACTCTTCGGCGTTGCAAGCCGTGATCCCCAACGCTCGGTCGCACTCGAGCCGGTCGAGGTGTTCGACGGTTATCAGCGACTCCTCGACGACCCACGTATCGACGCGGTGTACATCAGCCTGACGAATGGTCAGCACCTGGAATGGGTGACCAAGTCGCTCGAAGCAGGAAAGCACGTGTTGTGCGAAAAGCCCCTCGGCTTGGGTGCACAAGAAGTACGCGAGATGATGGCGTGCGCCGAGCGCAACAACCGGGTACTCGTGGAAGCCGTGTGGAGTCGTTGGCATCCGCGGTTTCGAAGGATCGTGGAGGCGGTTGCAGCCGGGGAGGTAGGCGATGTCGTGGGAATCGAATCGAAATTCGGCTTTGCGTCGGAGATGAGCAACAACTATCGACTCGATCCGTCGATGGGCGGGGGAGCGCTGCTGGATGTGGGTTGCTACCAAGTGAACGCATGGGTCGGTATCACGCGCGGTGCTCGCGACGTGTCCATTCGAACGGTGAAGCGGAACGTGGGGCCCACCAAGGTTGATCTCACCACCGAGGTGGAGGCCGAAATCGACGATCGCGTGTCGGTGTACGCGGCGAGTTCGTTCGAGACGAACCTGGCGCAGCGCCTCGTGGTCACGGGCACGAACGGCACTATCGCCACCGAGAGCGGGGAAGCGTTCACCACGTGGCGCGAGCCGAGCTCGCTGCGCGTAAACGGACGTGTCGAAAACTTCGCCCCGATCGACGCGTTCGTTGCGATGACCGAAGCGGTGAGCGACCACATCGACGGGGGATCGGGCTGGGTGCTACCACTCGAGGAGTCGCTACGGGTTGCGGAGATTCTCGACCAGATTGCGGCACACGGAACGTGAGACGCAGCGGAACGTAAGGCGGCGCGGAACGCTGGTAATATTGACGCCCAACAAGGGCGATTAGCTCAGTCGGAAGAGCGCTACGTTCACATCGTAGAAGTCGTGGGATCGAGGCCCGCATCGCCCACCAGGAGCAGGGCGCTTGGCCGCGCCGGAACTCGTCACCGCGTGTCGGCATTCTTCGCCGCCGGCCCGTCATCGCCACCTTGTGTCACCGGAGTCCCTACTGTGGGGAACCGTGAATCGCAGTTGCGAAAAGCTCGGCTGCAACGAGCTGGCCGAGGTGGCATTCGGCATCGACCGTGCGGCATGCGTGGTGTGGCTGGAAATCTACGACGCCGACGAGCCGCGACATCTCAATCGTCTCTGCGGTGATCATTCGGCGCGGCTCACCTTGCCGCGTGGCTGGACCTTCGATGATCGCCGGGAGAAGTCGCCGCGTTTGTTTGTGGCACCACGACCGAGTGTCGCAAAGGCACCCAGTGCCACGAAGACCAAGCCGACCGCCAAGGTGGGAGGTGTTGCGAGTTCGCCCGCATCGGCCAAGCGACCTGCGCGAAGCGGCCGAACGTCGTCCGGCAACACCACGAACATTCCTCGACGCACGTCGCGAGATTCCTCGGCGCCGGTCAAGCGATTCGATGGGCCCGGATTGTTCGACCCGACGTTGCCGATTGGGTCGCCACTACTGGTCAATATGGCGGAACCGGTCAACGATGTGGACCGGAGTGCAGATCCCACCGATTCCGCCGATGCGCAGTACACCCCGAAATTCGACCGCACGAGTGACGTTGGCGGTGCATTGAAGGCCACCGGTCGGTTGCTGAGTAGAGCATTTTCCAGTCAGACCAAGCCGATCGAACGCCCGACCGGTATCGAAGCCACCACTGATGTCGACACCACTACCAGTCGACGTCGCACCTCGGATACCGACTCGTTGCCCCAGGGCGACCACATCGACGACTTCCACCAGGGTGACCACGTCGAATAGGGCGTGTCGCCCCGCTCGGTAGCGCGGCTCGCACGGCCCAGGTTTTCATCAGATGGACGTAGAGGCAGGTCTCACCACGGCGGCGCCCGTTTCGTCGGTGTTGGCCCAGGTCGACGATCTCTCTGCGTATCCGTCATGGATGTCGCTGGTGCACTCCGCCATCCGTGTGGAAGGCGAGCAACCGCCGACGTGGAACGTGGAGTTGCGCGCCAGCGTCGGGCCACTTGCTCGGTCGAAGCGGCTGCGTCTCGTTCGCAGCGAATATGCGAAGATCGGCGATGTGCACCGAGTGGTGTTCGAGCGTCGCGAAACAGATGGTCGCACGCACGCCATGTGGAGGCTCACGGTGACCGTTACCGAGGCCGCGGGGCGCACCTCGCTGACCATGCATCTGCACTACGACGGGCGATTCTTCGTTGGCGTGGTGGAGTCGATCCTTCGACAGCACATCGAAGCGGGCCGCGCCCGGTTGAGCGAGTTGTTAGCGGCTAACGACTGAACGTCTGCGGAGTGCGTGTCACACGCCGCGGCGCCCGGTGAGTACCACGGGTTGCCCTGCAGCCAACTGGCCACATGCAGCGTCGATGTCGGTTCCGCGATTGCGACGGATTGTGGCATTGACCCCGCGGTCGGCGAGGCGATCCGCAAATCGACGAACACCGGCTGCGTCGGTTCCGCGGGTTGGAAACCCCGGGGTGGGGTTGAGTGGAATCAGGTTCACGTGCGCCGTCGGCTTCAGCGAAAGCGCCAACTTGGCAAGTTCAGAGGCGTCACGTGCCGAATCGTTGACACCCGCGATCATCGCCCATTCGAAACTGATCCGGCGATTCTTCACGCGGAGGTAATCGCGACACGCCGTCATCAATTCCTCCAGTGGATACCGTTTGTTGATCGGCACCAGGTCGTTGCGTAGCTCATCGCGTGCGGCATGCAACGACACCGCGAGGTTCACCGGCAGTGGGCGAGTGGCCAACGTGCGGATTCCGGGAACGATGCCTACGGTGGAAATGGTGAGGTGTCGCGCGGAGATGCCCATGTCTGCGTGGAAGCGTTCGACGGCACCCCACACGGCGGGTTCGTTGGCAAGTGGTTCGCCCATGCCCATGAACACGATGTTGGCCACCCGCTGCTTGCGTTGCTTGGCGTGCCGCGATGCGCGCACCACTTGCTCCACGATTTCCCCCACGGTGAGCTGACGGCTGAAGCCGGCCTGGCCGGTTGCGCAGAAGCCGCAGGCCATGGCGCAGCCCGCCTGCGTGCTCACGCACACCGTGACACGGTCCGCGTAGTGCATGAGCACGGTTTCGATGGGATGGTTGCCGTCGGCGAGACGCCACAGAAACTTGATGGTGTCGCCTTTGTCGCTCACACTCTCGCGAGCGGGGACGAGCGCCGTAGGCAGTTGTTCGGTTAGTCGTGTCCGCAGCGCCGCCGACAACGTGGTGATGTCGTCGAGAGCCTTGCATTGCTCGTAGAGGCCGGACCACAACTGCTTGACGCGATACGCCGGCTCACCCGCAAGCACTGCCGCCAGCTGCGCACCGGTGGCGTCGTAGAGCGAACGCGGTGGGGTGGACGGGCGCTCGGCCTCTTGGTTCACGACGTCAAGTGTGGCGCAGCCAGTTGCTCGTAGTCGCGCATGCGTGCTCGCAACACGTCGAGCGATGCGGTCCAGAAGTCTTCCTTCGTGACATCAAGGCCGAATGTTTGGCCGAGTTGCTCGGCGGAGTCCATGCCGGCGCGCGACAACAGGTCGTCGTAGCCGTTGCGGAATCGCTCTGGATCTCGCTGATATTGCGCGTACAGTCCGAGGCCGAACAGCAATCCGTAGGTGTAGGGCCAGTTGTAGAAGTGGCTGCCGTAGTAGTGGGGCTTCAACACCCACATGTGGGGGTGAGCGGTGGATTGGTCGATGCCGTCGCCGTACGCGCGGTATTGAGCGTCACCCATCAGTTCGTTGAGCTCGCTCACTCCGAGCGTGCGACGCTGGCGACGGGCGAACACCTCCGACTCGAACAGGAATCGGCTGTGGATGTCCACCACCACCTGGGCCGCACCCTGGAGGTCGACATCGAGCAGCGCCAAACGCTCGTCGCCCTGCAAGCGCGAGAGACCTTCCTCTACCACGAGGGTTTCACAGAAGATGCTCGCGGTTTCGGCGAGCGCCATCGGCAGACTGCGTTGCATTGGAGTGCGGTGCGCCAATTGCGTGTTGTGGTAGGCGTGGCCTAGTTCGTGCGCCGTGGTTTGTGCAGAATCCACGCTGCCGCTCCAATTGAGTAGCACCAGCGAGCGGTCGTCGACGAACGACATGCAGAAGGCGCCACCCACCTTTCCTTCGCGGGGTTCGGCATCGATCCATTTCTCGTCGAGCGAGCGGTCGACGAGGCCGGCGAGACGATCGCTGTAGGCGCTGAATGCACCCCGAACCAATCGGACACCGTCGTCCCACGAGATGTTGCTCGGTGCAAACGAGAGCGGCGCGAGCAGGTTCCACCACGACACACCGTTCTGGTCGCCGTTCAACCGACCCTTCACTCGCAACCAGCGGCGGAAGTCGGGGAGCGACGCATGAACCGCCGACTGCATCGCGTCGAACGTGGCGCGGCTCACACTGTTGGCATAGAGCGAAGCATCGAGCGGCGATGCCCAATCGCGACGACGGTTCACCGTGTTGGCTTCGCCCTTGATCGCATTCATCGCAGCGGCACATGCGGTGGCGATGGTGGGCCAGGCACGCATCTCGGCTTCGTAGGCGGCCTTGCGAACCTGCACGTCGGGATTGCTGGCCAACCCGCGAACGGCGGCCATCGGCAGTTCCTTGTCGCCGTCGGGCATCGCAACCACGGTCTTCAACTGCGACGTGAGGTCACCCTGCAGTCGACCCCACGACGACGAGCCGGTGGTCGACAATTCTGCGTACAGATGTTCCTCGTCTTCGCTCATTTGATGCTCGGCCCGCGCCTGGAGACGACGCAGCGGCCCGATGTGTTCGCGCGCCTGTTCGCTAAGCGCCGCCAGATCGTCGGCGTTGAGCGACTTCACCCATTCGGCCAGACGAGCCACCAGTGGCGACATCTTGCTGTCGATCACTTCGAGTTCCGAGAGCAACCCCTGGGCACGTTCATGGCGCGAATCGGTGCTCACCGTGGCGTACACGTAGGCACCAAGCACATTGTTGGCTTCTGCAACGGCGTTGAATGCGGTGATGACTGCGTCCGCAGCCTCGGCGTCCTGCGTCGTCGGTTTGCGTGGTGCCATTCCACGAACGTTGTGTTCGTCAAAGAGCGAGTTCAAGCGACCCACGTCGGCCCCCAGCCGCTCCATGGCGTCGGTGAACGAACGCGAATCGAACGACTCGTGAACATCGGCCACACTCCAACGGGGCAAGGCGGGTGTTTCGGGAGCGGAAGGTGTTTGGGACATGGTGCGAAACTATCTGGAGCCCAATTACGCCACGACGCCGGAGAAGACGTCGTCTTGGTGTGCCACGCGCATCCCCAACGACGTGTACAGGCCTATCGCCGGGGCGTTGTCACCTGCCACGTACAACATGCCGTGACGCAGCCCCTTCCCGGAGAGGTGCGCGAAACCCGCGATGGTCAGCGCACGACCCAGACCCTTCCCGTGGTGTGCAGGGTCGACGCCGATGACGTAGATCTCGCCGGCGGGTTCCGAAGGACGATGTTCGTCATGGGCATGGTCATGATGTTGCACACCGGTGTGGTCGTGGTGATGCCCATCGGCATCGTGATGATGGTGCACGCCGGCATCGTCGTGGACCTGGGTCCAGCAGAAACCGGCGATACGACCTTCCACTTCATGAATAAGGAATCCGTGCGGGTCGAACCACGGCGCGGCGAGTCGTTCGGCGAGAACAACGTGGTTCCAATCGCCTTGTTCGGGGTGCCCGGCGAATGCACGAGCGTTCACTTCGAGCCACTCGTCGTTGTCGAGTCCTGGTCGAAAGGGTCGCGTGGAGAATCCGTCGGGTACGCGGTGTCGTGCATCCAGCGGCAGGTCGCAGCGCATCAATAGCAACGGCACGTCGGGTGTGAGGTGGTGCCGTTTGGCGCAGGATTTCTCGACGTCGGTCGGGTGGCTTACGAACCAGCGGACGGCTCCGCCACCAGACGAGCGAATGGTGGATATCGCCGCGTCGAACTCGTCGGGCGACACGTGGTCGTGGCTTCGCAACACCCATCCGCGATTTACTCGCGAGACGTGAACGTGCGACACGGCAGAAGGCTACCGATATGACGCAGCGTGGCCGAACGCTGTCGCTACGCCGCAGCGCAGCCGAGGGCTTCCGAGAACACGCGACGCGGGTCGTCGCCAGGCAATTGCGATACTTCCGATTACGGTTGAGCCGATGTCAGCGCGCAAGTCAGGAGCAACGTCGAAGCGCACCGTGAAACCCAAGCGCCCCACGAAGGCGGAATTGCCCCAGCATGCGCGCACCATCCTGCGGGAACTGAAAAAGGATTACCCGATCGCCATCTGCGAACTCACGCACGAGACGCCGTTCCAGCTGTTGGCAGCCACGATTCTTTCGGCGCAATGCACCGATGCACGCGTCAACATGGTGACACCGAACCTTTTTGCGGCCTACCCAACGGCGGCGACCATGGCCGTCGCGGACGTTTCGCACGTAGAGGAACTCGTGCGATCAACCGGGTTCTACGGAACGAAGGCGAAGAATCTCATCGGCATGGCCAACGCGGTGATGACCCGATTTGGTGGCGAGGTTCCCACCGCAATCGAAGATCTGGTGACACTGCCGGGCGTGGGGAGGAAAACCGCCAACGTGCTGCGCAGCGTTGCCTTCGGACTACCGGGTTTGCCCGTCGACACCCACGTGCTGCGGTTGTCGAAGCGACTCGGTATCACCAAGGACGACGACCCCGTGAAGGTGGAGCATCAACTCAACGCACTGCTCCCACCCACGGAGTGGGGTGAATTCAGCCTGCGCATGATCCTGCACGGTCGACGCATCTGCGACGCGCGCAAACCCAACTGTGGTGAATGTCGGCTGGCCAACGTGTGTCCATCGCGCAACGTGTAGGACTGTGCGATGCTCCGCCACGGTGGGAACGTCGCGAACATCTAGCCTTGCGCACGATGTCGAACAACCGCAGCGATGCATCGGCTGCAGCCGAACTTGCGGCCCTGGTCGATGCCGTTGATGCATGTCGTGCGCGACTCACCGCGTTGGCCGAGCGTCGGAATGCAGCGATTCGCAATGCCGACGACGACTCGGACTCATTGTTGGTGTCGATCTACGAAGCAGAGCGTGGATTGTCGAGCGCCATTCGATTGTTGCAACGTGCGGTGCGAACCGCGCGCTGAAACACGCCGCGCGCTCCGTTGTGCAGCGCGTGGAAACCGATGCGAAAGGACGTGCGCAAGACGTGCATCAGTAGCCTTGTGACGTGAATCGGTACCCCAAGCGCGATGATTTGCGTGCGATGTCCGGGTACCACTCGCCGCAGGTGTCGGTGCCGGTACGGCTCAACACCAACGAGTCGCCGATCGAGCCGCCCACGGAATTCGTTCGCGATCTCGCTGCAGCCGTGGGTGACATCCGCTGGAATCGGTACCCAGACCGCGCCGCGCGAGAACTTCGCAGTGCCATCGCCGCCCTGCACCAGGTGCGTCCCGAGAACGTGTTCGTCGCGAACGGAAGCAACGAGGTGCTGCAGAGCGTGCTCCTTGCCTACGGTGGCGCCGGGCGCACGGTGGCAACGTTCGAACCCACGTATCAGCTGCATTCGCACATCGCGCGGATTGCAGGTTCCACCGTGGTGAACGGCAATCGCAACGGCGACTTCACCCTGAGCGAGGACGAAGTGCGACGTGTGCTGACCGACCACCAGCCGAGCGTCACCTTCCTTTGTTCGCCCAACAATCCCACGGGTCTCGCCGAAGATCCCGCGCTCATCGCCAGCACGGTCGCAACGGCGCCCGGAGTGGTGGTGGTCGACGAGGCGTACGCGCAGTTCTCGCCGCACAGTGCCCTTCCACTGGTGAACGACGAGTCGCGAGTCGCGGTGAGTCGAACCTTTTCCAAGACATGGTCGATGGCGGCGGCACGTCTCGGATATCTGATCGGCCCAACGTGGATGATCGAGGACCTCGATGTCGTGGCATTGCCGTACCACCTCGACGCGTTGAAGCAGGTCGCCGGTATCACCGCACTCAGATACGTGTCGCACATGGAGCGCGGCGTGGCCGACGTGGTTGCCGAGCGCGAGCGTCTGTTGAGCGAGATGCGAACCATGCCGTTGACCGTGTGGCCGAGCCAGGCAAACTTCATCTTGTTTCGCCCCGACAGCACGGGTGGTGCACGGTCCGGTGGTGCACGGTCCGGTGGCGGCCCAGCGGGCGGCGCGGCGGGCGAAATCGGCCGGCGGGTGTGGCAACACCTGCTCGACAACGGAGTGCTGGTGCGGGATTGCTCGTCGTGGGAGGGTCTTGCCGGTTGTTTGCGAGTTACGGTGGGCTCGGCGGGCGAGAACGACGCCTTCCTGGTGGCGTTGCGCAGCGCCGTCTCGGCGCGAGACTAGGAGCCATGGCTCGATCCGCTCGCCGATCACGTACGACCAAGGAAACCTCGGTCGACGTGTTCATCGACCTCGACGGCCCGGCTTCCACCGCGGTGGATACGGGGATTCCCTTCTTCGATCACATGCTCGATCAGTTGGGTAAGCACGGGGGGTTTCGACTGGAGGTGCAGGCCAAGGGTGATCTGCACATCGACACACACCACACCATCGAAGACGTTTCCATCAGCCTCGGTGAGGCGTTCCGCGAGGCGCTCGGCGACAAGGCCGGAATCCGACGTTTTGCAAGCGGGGCATTTCCACTCGACGAAGCGCTCGTCGACGTGGCAATCGATTTGAGTGGTCGTCCGTTCGCGGCGTGGAACGTGGAGTTGCCCGAGTGTCTGCCGCTGGGAAATCCACCGTTCGATCCGCAGTTGGCGGAGCACGCAGTGTCGTCGTTTGCCACTGCCGCGGCAATCACGTTGCACGTCAACAAGCGTGCCGGCACCAACGTGCACCACATCATCGAGGCCACCTTCAAGGGCGTGGCGCGATGTTTGCGTGATGCCGTTCGCGTGGAGACCACCGGCGTTCCATCCACCAAGGGCACGTTGTAGTGGTCGCAGCGGGGCGGAAACCGTGACCGCGCCGCTCGTTGCCGTGCTCGACTACGGCATCGGCAATCTCCGTTCGGCACAAAAGGCGTTGCAGAAGGTCGGAGCCGATGCCCGGCTCACGAGTGACCCCGCCGTCATCCGCGATGCGCATGCCGCGGTGTTGCCCGGCGTCGGCAACTTCGGTGCCTGCATGTCGGCGGTTCGCACCGCTGGTCTCGAGGATCTCGTGCACGAACGCATCGGCGGTGGTCTGCCGTTCATGGGAATCTGCGTGGGAATGCAGATGCTGTTCACCGAGAGCGAGGAGAGCCCGGGGGTGACGGGCCTCGATGTGGTATCCGGCGTGGTGCGCTACCTGCCGTCGTCGGTGAAGCGTCCGCAAATGCAGTGGAACCGGTTGCGTGTCAAAGGCGGGGGTGACGGTGTGGGTCTCGCATCGGCCGACCCGATGTTTGCATCGCTACCGCCCGAGCCATGGATGTACTTCGTGCACTCATTGCACGGTGTGCCAAGCGACCGGTCGAGTATCGTCGCCACCGTCGACTACGGCTGCGAGGTGACTGCGGCCATTCGCGTGGGCAACGTGTTTGCGGTGCAGTTCCATCCCGAGAAGTCGGCCGCCGATGGGTTGGGGTTGTTGCGCAACTTCGTCGATGCAGCACGACTCGTTGCGGCATAGGCACAGCGTGGACCTGTTTCCAGCCATCGATGTGCGCGGTGGGCGGGTCGTGCGCCTCGAGCAGGGCGACTTCGCGCGCGAGCGTCGCTACGACGACGATGCAATCGAAGTTGCGCGCAGGTTCGTTGCGAACGGAGCCACTTGGTTGCACGTGGTCGATCTGGACGCGGCCAAGGGTGACGGCAACAATCGTGACGTCGTACGACGTATCGCCAACGAGGTTGGCGGCGAGGTTCGCATTCAAGTGGGCGGTGGTGTGCGTAGTGTCGACGATGCGCAGCAATTGGCCGATGCCGGTGTGTCGCGTGTGGTCATGGGATCCGCCGCGGTTCGTGAACCACAACTTGTCGACGTCGTCGCGCGCGTCATCGACGTGGCCGTGGGTTTGGATCACCGCAACGGCGAGGTTGCGACCGACGGGTGGTTGCGTGGTTCGTCGCTCACGGTGTCGGCGGCGGTCACGCAGTATCCGAAAGCGGCGGCGCTCGTGATCACCGACATTTCTCGTGACGGCATGTTGGCCGGCCCGGATGTCGACGGGCTGCGCGACGTCTGCGCACTCACGTCGACGCCGGTGATCGCCAGCGGTGGCGTGGCACAACTCGACGATTTGCGGATGTTGCGCGAGGTGCGTGGGCTCGCAGGGGTGATCGTGGGCAAGGCCATCTACGAGGGTCGCTTCGAAGTGGGCGCCGCACTTCGGGTGTTGCGGGCATGATCTCATTACACGAGGGCTCGCGCACATGACCCGCGTTGCACGAGTGATCCCATGCTTGGACGTGACCGACGGTCGCGTGGTGAAGGGCGTCAACTTCGTCGGACTGCGCGATGCGGGTGATCCGGTGGAACTCGCCACGCGTTACGACGCCGAGGGCGCCGACGAGGTGGTGTTTCTCGACATCACGGCATCGAGCGACCAACGCGTCACCATGGTGGAGGTGGTATCGCGTGCCGCCGAGCAACTGTTCATTCCACTCACCGTGGGTGGGGGTATTCGCGACACGGATTCGGCCCGCGCCCTGCTGCGCGCCGGGGCCGACAAGGTGAGTGTCAACACCGCGGCCGTGCAGCGACCGGAACTCATCAGCGACATTGCGGGAGACTTCGGGAATCAATGCGTGGTGTGTGCGATTGACGCCAAGCGAGTCGACAACGGTTACGAAGTGTTCGTTCACGGCGGACGCACCGCCACCGGGATGGATGCAAGAGCGTGGGCCGAGCGTGCCGTTGCACTCGGTGCGGGCGAGATCTTGCTCACGTCGATGGATCGCGACGGCACTCGTGAAGGGTTCGACACGGGGCTCATCCGCGCCATCGTGGATGTGGTGGGCGTGCCGGTCATCGCCAGTGGTGGGGTCGGCAGTCTCGAGCACCTGGCGCTGGGCGTGTTGGACGGGGGTGCCGATGCTGTGTTGGCGGCCTCGATCTTCCACTTCGGCGAGTTCACGGTGGCGCAGGCAAAAGACGCGATGGCTGCCCGTGGCGTCGTCGTGCGTCGGTAGTCGAAGCCTCGACCTGTTGCGTCGGCGGCCCAAGCCGCAGCGCTTCGCGTCGGTAGCCTGACCCAAATGTCGGGTGACGCAAAACTGCCGATCAAGATGCTGAACGATCGGCTGTTGGTGAAGATTCCCAGCAGCGACGGTGAGCGACGCTCGGGTGGAGGCATCCTCATCCCGGCAACGGCCCAGGTGGCCAAACGCCTCGTGTGGGCAGAGGTGGTGGCGTTGGGACAAAGCGTTCGCGCCGCCGAAGTTGGTGACCGAGTGCTGTTCAGCCCCGACGACCGGTACGAAGTGGAAGTCGGCGGGATCGACTACATCATGCTGCGCGAGCGTGACCTCCATGCGGTTGCCGCCTCGCGCATCGAGGCCAGCACCGGCCTGTATTTGTAGGGTTCGGCGTGCGAATCTCCCCGAGTCGCGACGAGTTCCGTTCATTGGCCGTCGCCTACGGGGTGGTGCCGGTGTGGGCCGAGGTACTCGCCGATCGTCATACGCCGGTGGGTGCGTTCCTGGCGCTGGTCGGTGACGGACCCGGATTCCTGTTGGAGTCGGTGGAACACGGCGAGCGTTGGGCGCGGTTCAGCTTCGTCGGGTGTCGTCCACGTGCGGAGATCGCGATGATCGACGGAGCGCTGCACGCGAGCGGTGCGATTCCGGCGTCGGTACCGCGCGACAAGGGATTCCTCGCCGCGCTGGAGGCGATGTTGGCGGCACACCGAGCACCGGTGATGCCAGAACTTCCGCCGTTGCAGGGAGGAATGATCGGGCACGTCGGTTACGACATGGTTCGCGAAATCGAGCATCTTCCGGACGCGCCGCACGACGACCGCGATCTCCCGGATGCGATCATGAGCATGATCGGCTCGCTCGCGGCGTTCGATCACTGGCGACAGCGAGCCTTCCTCATCGAGAGCGTTCCAACGTTGGGGCTCGACTCCGCACGAATCGACGCGGCCTACGACGCAGCAGTGTCGGCCGTGCACCGAATGGTGGACGACCTGTCTCGTGCCGCCACCAGCGATGCAGTGGAGCCGCCCATCGCCGAAGCATCTCCGCTCGAAACCACGTCATCGATGCCCGACGGCAAGTATCAGGATGCCGTTCGCGTGGCAAAGGAACACATCCTTGCCGGGGACATCTTCCAGGTGGTGCTGTCGCAGCGATTTGAAACCACGCTCGATGCCGACCCGTTCGACTTTTACCGTGTGCTGCGACAGGTGAACCCGAGCCCCTACATGTATTACGTGAAGCACGATGCATTGACCATCGCCGGGAGTTCTCCCGAGCCGCTGGTACAAGTGCGAGACGGCAAGGTGGTGAGTCGCCCGATTGCCGGTACGCGCAAACGTGGTCGCGACGACGAGCACGATCGCAAACTCGCCGGCGAATTGCGCGAAAATCCCAAGGAGCGCGCTGAACACGTGATGTTGGTGGATCTCGCACGAAACGATGTGGGTCGTGTTGCCAAGTTCGGCACCGTCAAGGTGGATGAACTCATGACGCTGGAGCGCTACAGCCACGTGATGCACCTCACCTCTCAGGTGTCGGGGGAGTTGCGCGACGGACTCGGGCCAATCGACGTGCTGCGCGCCACCCTGCCGGCAGGCACGGTGAGCGGTGCCCCCAAGGTGCGTGCGATGGAGATCATCGACGCACTCGAGCCGGTTCGCCGCGGGCCGTATGCGGGCATCGTCGGGTACGTGGACTTCAACGGCAATCTGGATGCAGCCATTGCCATCCGCACGATGTTTACCAAGGGCAATACCGCGTGGTTCCAGGCGGGGGCGGGCATCGTTGCCGACAGCGATCCGGACGACGAACATCTCGAATGTCAGAACAAGGCCGCTGCGTTGGTGGCGGCGCTTCCGACTGCACGCCGAATGACCGCCCAACGTTTGGCGGGCCAACCCGCGCCACGATCATGATGTCAATCGAGCATTGGCGCCAATGACCACCGTGCCGTTCCGCGTCGAACTCGAGCGCGATGTCATCGTCGCCTCGGGCAAGGATGCGCGAACGTTCCTGCATTCGCAACTGAGCAACGACATCGCTGCGCTCGCCGTGGGCGGTGTGACGTACGCGTTCATCCTCGATCCGGGCGGAAAACTGAACGCTTTCTTTCGCGTGCACTGCGTGGCCGACGACCGATTCGTGCTCGACGTCGACCCGGGGTGTGGCGACGCCGCGCTGGCCAGATTGAACAAGTTCAAGATTCGCGTGCAGTGCGACTTTGCGCTCCACACCCAACGCATCATCGCGGTTCGGGGACTTTCCGAAATACTCGCGGTGCCCGGCGCAGTTTCCGCGTGGCGGTCGGGTGACGGAGCAGTCGATGTCTTTGGTGACGAGACGAGTGGAGTCACCGAGATTCGCATCGGCACGCAGGCCGACTACCAGGCCGAGCGGGTGCGTTGCGCGTGGCCGATCTTCGGCGTTGACATCACCGAAGCGTCCCTTCCGGCGGAGACGGGGCTCATCGATGTGGCGGTGTCGTTCACGAAGGGCTGCTATCCGGGCCAGGAACTCGTCGAACGCATGGACAGTCGGGGGAGTACCGCTCCACGCATGCTCCTGCGCCTACCCGCCGTGATGTCCGAGCCGCACCGAGATGGTGGTGGTGACGTTCCGGCGAATGCCGGTGTGGTGGCGGAACGTGCAGTTGCGGGATGTTCGTACCGAATCGACTCGGTCGACATCGGTACGTGCACGTCGGTTGCGGGGGACTACGCGTTGGTGTTGGTGTCGCGAGCGCATCTACCACTGGTCGACGCGGTACATCCGATCACCGCCACGTAAACCGGCAACGTAGACTCGCCAACGCATGGCGTTCGTGTTCGATTTCGATCACAAACACCGCAAAGCGCCACGAAGCATGAAGGATCTGCTCGGTGGCAAGGGTGCCAATCTCGCCGAAATGATGACGGTGCTCAAACTTCCGGTGCCCTACGGATTCACGGTCACCACCGATGCAAGCAGGCACTACATGCGAAGTGGATGGCCGGCCTCCCTCGACCGGGAAATCAGCGCACACATCGCCACGCTCGAATCCAAAATGGGAAGAAAACTCGGTGATGCCGTCGACCCATTGCTCGTGTCGGTTCGGTCGGGTGCCAAGTTCTCCATGCCGGGAATGATGGACACGGTGCTCAATCTCGGTCTCAACGATGCGAGCGTGGTGGCGCTCGCGCGGGCGACGAACGACGAACGCTTCGCCTACGACAGTTATCGCCGCTTCATCGCGATGTACGGCCGAATCGTGCTCGGTGTCGACGCGCAACGTTTCGAGCACCCACTGGAGCAGCGGAAAGCCGAGCGGCACGCAAGAACCGACGCCGACCTTCCGGCCAGCGTGCTCGGCGAACTCTGTACGCACTACAAGCTCATCATCAAGCAGGAAACCGGCAAGGACTTTCCGCAGATTCCCGCAAAGCAGTTGCGCGGGGCGATCGAGGCGGTCTTTCGTTCGTGGAACGGCGCGCGAGCCGTCGCGTATCGCACGCGCGAGCGAATCAGCCACGATCTGGGAACCGCGGTGAACGTGCAGGCGATGGTGTTCGGTAACCGAAACGACCAATCCGGTACGGGCGTCGGCTTCACGCGCAATCCGGCAACGGGGGAGAACGTTGCGTACGGCGACTTCCTCACCAATGCCCAGGGTGAGGACGTGGTGGCGGGAATCCGCAACACCGAGAGCCTCGATGAGCTCGAGCGCAAGTTTCCCGACGTACATACGGAATTGCTCGACATCTTCGCGCGACTCGAGCACCACTATAAAGACATGTGCGATACCGAGTTCACGATCGAAAACGGCACGTTGTGGATGTTGCAGACGCGAATCGGGAAGCGAACGGGAGCCGCTGCATTGCGCATGGCGGTGGAGATGACCAAGTCCAACGGCACCGGCAAGCGCAGATGGAGCATCTCCAGGAAGGAGGCCATCACGCGCGTGACCGCCGAACACCTCGACTCGGTCTTGCACCCGCAGTTCGCACGCGTCATTCCGCCGCTCGTCACGGGGCTCGGTGCGTCGCCGGGCGCCGCCGTTGGCACGGTGTATTTCACCTCCGACTCGGCAGCCGATGCCGCCAAGCGCGGCGAACACGTCATCCTGGTTCGTCACGAAACCAGTCCGGAGGACGTGCACGGCATGATGGCCGCGTCGGGCATCGTGACGTCGCGCGGCGGACTAGTGAGCCATGCCGCCGTGGTGGCGCGTGGCTGGGGAACTCCCGCCGTCGTCGGTGCCGAGTCATTGAAGATCGACGGCAAACGGTTCACCGTGGGCGACACGGTGGTTCATGAAGGCGAGACGATATCCATCGATGGCTCGACCGGCGCCGTCATGGTTGGTGCGCTTGAGTTGGTGCCGGCCACACCGACGCCGGAGTTTCACACGATCCTCAAATGGGCGGATGAAATTCGCAAGGGCAAGTTGGGCGTTCGCGCCAATGCCGATACCGCAACCGATGCGGAGTTGGGCCGAACGTTCGGCGCGGAAGGCATCGGGTTGTGTCGCACCGAGCACATGTTCCTCACCCCCGAGCGGTTGCCGGTGGTTCGCCGGATGATCCTTGCCGACACACCAGAGCGCGAGGCCGCGGCACTCGAGGAACTCCGTGAAGCGCAGAAGGAAGACTTCGTGGGCATCCTGCGCGCCATGAGCGGACTTCCCGTCACGGTCCGTCTGCTCGATCCGCCGCTCCACGAGTTTCTCCCGCACGTCCACGAACTCGAAATGAAGCAGGCTCGCAGTGGTCTCGATGCGCAGGAGGCCGACATGTTGACCGCCGCAAGAGCGTGGTCGGAGGTCAACCCCATGTTGGGAACCCGCGGTGTGCGGTTGGGGGTGATGAAGCCGGGTCTGTATGCCATGCAGGTGCGAGCGCTGATGCAGGCTGCAGAGCAGGTGGCCGACGAGGGATTGGAGCCGATCGTGGAGGTGATGATTCCGCTCACCGTGTCCGACGACGAATTGTCGTTGGCCCGCGGCTGGGTGGAGGACGTGTTGAGCGAATTCGGCGACCTACCGCGCAACACCCCTTCGGGAAAGCGCGCCAAGCGAGCCAGGGTGACGATCGGAACGATGATCGAAACGCCGCGCGCAGCCCTGCGTGCCGAGGACCTGGCTGCCCATTCGGACTTCTTCAGTTTCGGAACCAACGACCTCACGCAGATGACGTTCGGCTTCAGCCGCGACGACGTGGAGAGTCGTACGATGCCGCGGTACCTGCAGTTGGGACTGTTGCAAGGCGACCCGTTCGAGAGCATCGATCGGGACGGTGTCGGCGAGTTGCTGTCGCTGGCGGTGAAGCGCGGTCGCAAGGCAAAGGGCAAACTCAAAATCGGGGTGTGCGGCGAACACGGCGGCGACCCCGAATCGATCGCCTTCTTCTATCGAACGGGGCTCGACTACGTGAGTTGCTCGCCGTACCGGGTGCCGATAGCGCGATTGGCGGCGGCCCACACCATCATTGGTGGGGGAAAGAACGACACGAAGTGACCGCCTACACACGGCTCATCGCCGCATCCGGTTCGGAGAAGTTCGCCGACGTCAGCGTTCCGGTGTGGGGCTGGCCGCTCCTCGTTGGGGTGATCGCCACTGCGCTCCTGGTGGACCTGCTGGTGGTTCATCGAAAGGCCCACGTGGTGGGGTTGCGTGAAGCGGCCATCGAAAGTGCCGTGTGGATCGGACTTGGTCTCGGATTCACCGCCGTTATCGCCACGATGTTCGCCGGCCAGGGTCAGGCTGGCGCCGCATCGGTGGAGTACCTCAGTGCGTATCTGATCGAAAAGAGTCTCTCGGTCGACAACGTCTTCGTGTGGGCGATCATCTTCGCCCACTTTGCCGTACCACGGCAGTACCAGCACCGAACGCTCTTTTGGGGAATCTTCGGGGCACTGCTGTTCCGATTCGTCTTTATCTTCGTCGGTACCGCGGTCATCAACCGCTTCAAGGTGTTGCTCCTGGTGTTCGGGCTGTTCCTCATCTATACGGGATGGAAGATCGTCAGCGGAAAGGACGTCGACACCAACCCCAACGACACCGCCACCATGAAGTTGTTCCGCCGTTTCGTGCCGTCGGTGGATCACTACGAAGGGCAACGGATGTTCACCCGTGTGAACGGGAAGCGCTTCGCCACACCACTCTTGGCGGTGCTGGTGGTAGTGGAGGTCACCGACGTGATCTTTGCGGTCGATTCCGTGCCGGCCGTGTTGGCCGTGAGCCGCGAGCAGTTCATCGTGTTTGCCTCCAATGCGTGGGCAATCCTTGGTCTGCGAGCCTTGTACTTCTTGCTGTCCGACATGCGGGAACGATTCGTCTACATGCCACACACCATCTCGGCACTACTCATCTACGTGGGGGTGAAGATGACCTTGGCGTGGCGCGAAGTTCACATCCCGGTGGCAGTGTCGTTGGCGATCATCGTCGTGTTCCTCATCACCGGCGTGGTTGCCTCGGTGGTGGCGAACAAGCGCCGGGGTTTCGTCAAGCCCCGCAATTGACGCTCGGGTGCCGCAACTAGTCTCTCGCGCGTGGCAATCTCCGACGACGACATCGAGAGGGTGCGCACTGCGCAACCCATCTCGGCGGTCATCGGCAACTACGTAGCGCTCAAGCGTGCGGGCCGCAACTTTCTCGGGTTGTGTCCGTTTCACGGCGAGAAAACGCCGTCGTTCAACGTGCGCGACGAAACCGGTCGATACAAGTGTTTCGGTTGCGGTGCATCGGGAGACGTGTTCAAGTTCGTGCAGGAGGTGGAACGCCTCGACTTCGTCGGCGCCATCGAGCACCTGGCGGCAAAGTCGGGGATCACCATCACCTACACCGCCGGTGGCCCGTCGAAGGATCGACAGCGAAACAAACGGCTCTTCGAACTCATGGAACAGGCGGTGGAGTGGTACCACCAGCGATTGCTGAGTGCGCCCGACGCCAAGGATGCACGCGAATATCTGCGCACCCGCGGGCTGAGCGGCGACATCGCGAGGCAGTTCAAATTGGGATGGGCACCCGATGCATGGGATGCCCTCTCCGTGGAACTCGGAGCCGACGCGGAGATGTTGCGCGACTGTGGGCTTGCATTCACCAACAGTCGCGGACGGCTGCAGGATTCGTTTCGCGCGCGAGTGATGTTCCCCATCTTCAAGGACTCAGGCGAAGCGGTGGCCTTCGGCGGCCGCATCCTGCCGGGCAGCAAGGATCCGGCCAAGTACAAGAACTCCTCGGAGTCGAAGATCTACACCAAGTCCAAGACGCTCTACGGGTTGAACTGGGCCAAGGCCGACGTGGTGAAGGCGGACCAGATCGTCGTGTGCGAGGGCTACACCGACGTGATTGGTTTCCATCGGGTGGGCTTTACCCGCGCCGTTGCGACGTGCGGCACCGCGTTGACCGAGGATCACGTGCGACTCATGAAGCGCTTCGCCAACAACGTGGTGCTGGCATTCGATGCGGATGCCGCCGGCCAGGGAGCCGCCGAACGCTTCTACGAATGGGAACGCAAGATCGACATTCGTGTCAACGTCGCCAGATTGAAGGGCGGCAAAGACCCGGGCGATCTCGCCGACAGCGACCCGCAAGGTCTGTTGAACTCGGTGGAGAACGCCGAGCCGTTCATGGCATTCCGCGTGCGTCGGGTGCTGGATGGCGCCCGAATCAACACACCCGAGGACAAGGCCCGTGTGGCGGAGCGGGCGATCGCCATCATCAACGAACATCCCAACGTGATCGTCCGGCGCGACTACGCCACCCAGGTTGCCGAGCAACTGTGGGGCAACGACAAAAAGCAGATCGATGACGTGGTGCAGAAGGTCGACCGGAAGTTCGGGGCTACCCGTTCGCGCAACGAGGCCCAGGCGATGGCGCCATCGGGAAACAAGGAGAACGCCGAATTCGTCATCCTGGCACTGATGATCGCGCGCTGTGACGACGTGACCGGCATCGTGGCCGAGGAGGTCTTTTCCGACGACACGCACCGCAGGGTGTTCCGGGCGCTGCTGTCGCACCGTGGCAACCACAAACAGGCAGAGGCCGATCTCGACCCGGAAGCACTCGAATTGTTGTCTCGGGTGGAGGTGTTCGACGTGCCTGCGGATGCCGACGCTCGCAAAGAAGGCATCAACCTGTTGCGAGCAGCCGTGCGCCGCGAACTGGCGCGTCGTGTGACGGATACCTCGAGCGCGGTGATCACCCGTGACCGTGAGATCAAGCGGATGGTGGAGCAGTTGACGGCGCGAGATGTGGCAGACTCGGTGATAGCGGACTTGTTGGCATGGCTGTACGACGTAACCTCCGCGAACGAGGCGTGACCACAACGTGAGACGACCAAGGATTTCCGGCGGTGACTCGCCCGACACGGTGCGTCAGTACCTGAACGAGATCGGTCAGGTTCCGCTGCTGACCTCCGCCGACGAAAAGACGCTTGGCAAGGCCGTGAAGGACGGCCAGCAGGCCCAGCAGCGATTGGAAGATGCCAAGGCGTCGGGCCGAACCAAACTGTCGGCTAGCGACCGCAAGACCCTGCGCGACGTCGTGAAGGCGGGGGAGAAGGCGAAGGATCGCATGGTTCGCGCAAACCTGCGCTTGGTGGTGTCGATCGCGCGTCGCTACGACCGCAAGGAACTGCACTTGTCCGACCTCATCCAGGAGGGCAACATCGGCCTCATGCACGCAGTCGACAAGTACGACTACGAAAAGGGATTCAAGTTCTCCACCTATGCCACGTGGTGGATTCGCCAGTCGATGACTCGTGCGATGGCCGACCAGGGTCGCAACATTCGAATACCCGGCCACATGATGGAAATCGTCAACCGGGTGCAACGATCCGAGCGCGAACTCACGGCGGAACTGAAGCGGGATCCGACACCCGAGGAGGTTGCTGCACGGTGCGACATCACGGTGGAGAAGTTGTTCGAGATCCAGCAACTCACGTTGTCGACCGCAAGCCTGGATGCCCCGGTCGGTGTCGACGTGGACGACCTCACCGTCGGAGAAACGCTGGCCAGTCCCGATGCAACCGACCCGTTGAACGAAACCGTCCAGCGCGAACTGGTGAGTCAGATCGAGAAATCGTTGGACGGGCTACCCGAACGGGAGCGACGCATCATGTCGATGCGCTTCGGGTTGGGTGAGTTCATCGGGAAGCAACACACCCTGGAGGAGGTTGCGGAGAAAGAAGACATCACGCGCGAACGGGTGCGCCAGATCGAGCAGAAGACGCTGGCCAGGATGCGACACCCGCACAACAACAGCGGGCTGCGTTCGTTCGTCGAAGACGAGTAGGCATCGTTCGCCCAACGCGAGGCGACGGGCGGTTCGGCACGAGGTGCGAGTAGCCTCAAGTGACCCTTTCCGGGGTAGCTCAGTTGGCAGAGCAACGGACTGTTAATCCGTCGGCCGTGGGTTCGAGCCCCACCCCCGGAGCCACCACTTCCACCGGGGCCAGTAGCTCAGTGGTCAGAGCAGGGGACTCATAATCCCTTGGTCGTAGGTTCGATCCCTACCTGGCCCACTCGATGTGGCGAGCCGCATATGGCGGAATCCGCGTTCGGTCAACTTTGTTTCTTGTACTGCTTGACCAGTTCGGCCGCTTCGGGGTGACCCTGCTCGGCAAGTGCCTGTGCAATATCGGCCTTCAGCGCCTGCACCACCCGATGGGTTCCGTTGCACTGCTTTTGTTCATCGGTCGAATAGCCACAGCCACATGCGCCCATGCTGATGCCCCTTGTCTCGTCGTCGCCGACGACCTTACCAGCAGGGTGGCCCCTGTCCGCGGGGTTGGGCCGTACCGACTGGGGTGTATGCGCTGAACTATGCTTGCGCACATCAACAAACACATGTGGCAACCGCTGCATGAGGAGGAGACAACAAACCAATGAGAAAGCACAAAGGACTGAAGTCCGCTGCGCTCGCCCTCGCCGCCTTTGCGCTGATTGCCAGCGCCTGTGGCAGCGATGACGAAGCAGCCGACGACGTCAGCGACGACACCGAAGCGACCGAGGAGGTCGCCGACGAGGCGTCCGATCCTTGCGAAGGCACCGACTTGAAACTCGGTTTGGCATTCGACACGGGTGGACGTGGTGACGGAACCTTCAACGACTCCGCAGCACGCGGTGCCGACCAGGCCGCAACCGAACTCTGCTACACGGTGCAAGAACTCGAAGCCACCACCGACGACGACCGCAAGCCGAACCTCGAGGCTCTCTCGGGCGCCGGCAACAACCCGGTCATCGTGGTTGGTTTCGCATTCGGTGGCGTGATCGAAGAGATCGCAGCCGCCAATCCCGACACGGTGTACGGATGGGTCGACGGTTACCTCGACCTGCCGAACGTGAAGACGCTCACCTTCGCCGAACATGAGGGTTCGTTCCTCGTCGGCGCAGCCGCTGCGTTGAAGAGCGCAACCGGCACCATCGGCTTCATCGGTGGTCAGGAGATCGACCTCATCAAGAAGTTCGAGGCCGGTTACATCGCTGGTGCGAAGGCCATCAACCCCGACATCGTCGTGAAGTCGCAGTACCTCGGTGCTGCCGGCGACAACGCCGCGTGGGGTTCACCGGACAAGGCGAAGGAAATCGCCCTTGCCTGGTACAAGGATGGCGCAGACATCGTCTACACCGCAGCCGGTGGCTCGGGTCGTGGCACGATCGAAGCAGCAGTCGAAGCTGGTGAAGGCAAGTGGGCGATTGGCGTGGACTCTGACGAGTACTTCGTCGACACCGACGAGCAGAAGCAGCACCGCCTCACCTCGATGCTCAAGCGCGTCGACAATGCGGTGTACCTCACTGCCCAGGCCGTCAAGGATGGCGACCTCAGCGGTGGCTTCAAGGTGTTCGACCTCAGCACTGACGGTGTTGGCTACGCAACGACGGGTGGATACCTCGACGATGTCGTGGATCAGCTCGAAGAGTTGAAGGCCAAGGTCATCAGCGGCGAGATCGTCGTACCGACACAGCCCTAAGCAACAACGCAACTGATTGCGCGACGTTCGTCGCGTGACGGTAGAAGGGACCCGGGCGAAAGCCCGGGTCCCTTTGTTTGTAGCCGTACGTCTCTTCGCAGCCGTTCGTCGCAGCGGTGCGTTGTGGCGGTGCGGTGTGACGGTGCCCCCACTCGGTTGGGTGTGGCAGTATTTGTCGATGCCTGATTCGGCTGCAAACGGTTCCGCTTCTGCGCACGGCACGGCGCCCGCGGTCGAACTGCACAACATCAGCAAGGGATTCCCCGGCGTCATCGCCAATCGTGATATCTCCATGACGGTGGAGCGCGGCACCATCCATGCAATCGTCGGGGAGAACGGGGCGGGTAAGTCCACCCTCATGAAGACGCTCTACGGGCTGCACCAACCCGATTCGGGCACCATCGCCGTCAACGGCACGGAAGTGGAATTCAGTTCGCCGAGCGATGCGATCGAGGCCGGCATCGGCATGGTGCACCAGCACTTCATGCTGGCCGACAACTTGACCGTGCTGGAGAACATCATCCTCGGTGCCGAACCAGCCAAGGGTGGTGTCATCGATTCGCGCGAGGCCGCTCGACAGATCACCGAACTGGCTCGGTCACTTGGTGTGGAAATCGACGTGAACAGTCCGGTTGCCGAACTTGGTGTCGGCCAGCGCCAACGGGTGGAGATCCTCAAGGTGTTGTACCGGGGTGCAAAGACCCTCATTCTCGACGAGCCCACCGCTGTGTTGGTGCCACAGGAGGTGGACGAGCTGTTCGAGAACCTTCGTCGTCTCGTGGATGCCGGCACCACCGTGCTCTTCATCAGCCACAAATTGGACGAGGTGCTTGCGGTAAGCAGCCGCATCACGGTGATTCGACAAGGCACCACCGTGGGTACGGTGACGCCCGCCGAGGTGACACGGCGTCAGTTGGCCGAAATGATGGTGGGATCCGACCTTCCACAACCAGAGCCGCGAACCTCCGAGGTGTTGGATCGGGTGCGTCTCGAGGTGAACAACCTCAGCGTTTCGCGCCCTGGGCGGCGCGACCTCGTGCACGATGTGTCGTTCGCCATTCGTTCCGGGGAGATCCTTGGTGTTGCGGGAGTGGAGGGCAATGGGCAGTTCGAACTTTGTTCGGCGCTGCTCGGCCGCGAACACAGCAGCGGCACCGTTGCAATCGACGGTAAGGACGTGTCGCATGCCTCCGTGCGCGACCGGAAGAACGCCGGCATCGCCTACGTGCCCTTCGACCGACAGCGAGAAGGGCTCATGCTCACCTCGTCGTTGTGGGAGAACAATCTGCTCGGTCAGGAGGAGAAGTTCAGCAAGTACGGGTTCGTCAACGTGGCAGCCGCACGCGCGGCCTGTCGGGAGGTGATCTCACGTTTCGGTGTGCTCACGCCGAACGAGGATGTGCCCGCCTTTGCCCTGTCGGGTGGCAACCAGCAGAAACTGGTGGTCGGGCGAACCATGTCGATGAATCCGGCGGTGTTGCTGGCGGCGCACCCCACTCGTGGAATCGACGTCGGGGCCCAAGCCGCGGTGTGGGAAGAAATCCGCACGGCGCGCGATGCGGGGTTGGCGGTACTGCTGGTCTCGGCCGATTTGGAAGAACTGCTCGGTTTGTCGGATCGCGTCATCGTGATGTTCGAAGGCAGCGTGGTTGCCGAACTGTCGCCACGTGATGCCACGCCCGAATTGCTCGGCAGTTACATGACCGGTGCAAAGGTTGCCGCACGATGATGCTCCATGGGATCGACCTACGATGACCAGCAAACGGAACGTCATCGACACGTTGCCACGCCCCGTGGTAACACTGTTGAGTTCGTTGGTGGCAGTGCTGCTGGCACTCGCGATCTGCGGCGTATTGCTGCTCGTCACCGGCAAGGATCCGCTGGCCGCATACCGAACCATCTTGGAAACAGGACTCACCGGCAACAAGTTGCTGGAGATGCTGAAGCGAAGCACCCCGCTCATGTTGAGCGCCAGTGCGGTGGCCATCGGATTCAAGATGAACCTGTTCAACATCGGAGTTGAAGGCCAGTACCTGTTCGCTGCGCTCATCGCGGCAGAGTTCGCGTCGCGAATCAGCGCACCTCCCGTGTTGCATGTGTTGCTCACGCTGATGGTGGCATCCGCCGCCGGGGCCTTCTGGGCGAGCATCGCAGCGATGTTGAAGATCACCCGTGGCATCAACGAGGTGATCTCCACCATCATGCTCAACTTCATCTCGTTGTCGGTGATGCAGTGGTTGTTCGACAACTACATGCGCGACGACTCCGACGGTGGCTTGCGGGTGACCACCACCGAGATCGCCCCGTCAGGTCAGGTTCCCGACATCGTCGACGGCCGGCTCAATGGCATGTGGCTCGTCGCGCTCTTCGTGGTGTTCTGTTACTGGCTCATCGTGTTCCGCAGCAAGTTCGGCTTCCGGTTGCGTTCCAGCGGCCTCAACTCCACGGCGGCACAAACCTCGGGCATTGCTGCGAACCGAATGATCGTGGTGGCGATGCTGCTTTCCGGTGCCATCGCCGGGTTGGTGGCCATGCAGAGCGTGGTGGGTGAAGAGTACGCGTACGGTCCGCAAGCCACGCCGACCGGGTTCGGATTCGCGGGTATCGCGGTGGCGCTGCTCGGACGCAACCACCCCATTGGCATTGTGGTGGCGGCGATGTTGTTCGGGTTCCTCGACTCGACGTCTGCGGTTCTGCAGTTGTCGGGCATTCCCAACTCCATCGTGAAGGTGATCCAGGCGGTGGTGGTCATCACCGTGGTGATCGTCAACGAGGCAACGTCTCGTTACATGAACCGCCGCACGGCAGAACAGACCGCGGCGGCACTGAGGACCGACAAGGTGGGCGCATGAAGTTGACGGGTCGCGCACGGCTGTTGGTGTTCTTTGCCGTACCCGTGGCATTGATGTCGATCGTTCGGTTGTGGTCGGGGGAGGATGCGTTGACCTCCTCCGACACCATCGGTGCCTCGCTGCGCCTGTCGGTGCCGATTCTCCTGGCCGGCATGGCGGGATTGTGGGCCGAGCGTTGCGGCGTGCTGAACATCGGAATCGAAGGCATGATGATTTTCGGAACCTGGTTCGGCGGATGGGGCGCCTGGCAGTTCGGCCCGTGGGTGGGGCTGATGTTCGCCGTGGTGGGCGGCATGCTCGGTGGTCTCATTCACGCCGTAGCCACGGTGCGGTTCAACGTCGACCAGATCATCTCCGGTGTGGTGCTGAACTTGTTGGCATTCTTCGGGGTTCGCTACATGAGCGACCTCGCCTTCGTTGGTCAGCCGGGTGGTGGTGTCAGCCAGTCGCCGCCGCAAACGTCGGCCATCCCGCGCTTCGACATCCCCGTACTCTCCGGCGGCGAGGTGTTCGGCTGGAAATCGCCGAACATTTTGCTCAACCTGGAGGAACGCGGCTGGTTCTTCGTGAGCGACCTGGCGGGAATCCTCCACGGTCTCACCCACAATTTGTCGTGGGGCACGGTCATTGGTGTCGCGGCGGTTCCGGCAACGTTCTGGATCCTGTGGCGTACCCGAATCGGCTTGCGACTGCGGTCGTCGGGGGAGTCGCCCGTTGCCGCCGAAACGCTCGGCGTGAACGTCATTCGCTTGCGTTACCTCGGATTGCTCGTGAGCGGTGGTCTTGCTGGTTACGCCGGTGGAATCCTGTCAATCGTCGCTTCGTCGTACTACCGCCAGGGACAGACCGCGGGACGTGGTTACATCGGTTTGGCCACGATGATCTTCGGCAACTGGCGACCGGTTGGTGTGCTCGGTGGCGCCTCGCTCTTCGGATACGCCGAGGGCGTGAAGTTGGTGGCCAACGACGCGATCTCGACCTTGTTCTTGTTCGTGGCGCTGGCTGCGGTGTTGCTGGTGGTAGCGGCGGTGGTGAACCGGAACACCACGCGCGGCATCGTCACGGCGTTCGTGGCGGTCATCGCGGCGTACACGTACCTGGCCATCGACGACGTGCCGGAATCTCTCACGCAGTCGCTGCCGTATTTTGCAACCCTGGTGGTGCTCGCCACGGCAAGTCAGCGGTTGCGTCCGCCGGCGATGGCGGGCATTCCCTACCGACGTGGCGAGTCCCACTAGGACCGCGTGACGGCAATGACCACCTCGCATTTGCCCGAGTCCACTCCCACCCCGCACTTCGGTTTTCGCGGCAAACGCGTGGTGGTGACCGGCGCAGCGTCGGGTATCGGTCACCGAGTCACCGAGCTGCTCCTGGAGGCCGGCGCACACGTGATTGCGCTCGACCGTAGCGCGGTCGACCTCTCCGTCGAACGATTCATACGGGTCGACTTCACCGATCCGGAATCCATCGACGCTGCCGTGGCGGAGATCGATGGTGAGATCGACGTGCTGTTGAACATCGCCGGTGTGCCGGGTACCGCCGACCCTGAGGTCACCATGCGGGTGAACGTACTCGGGCTTCGCATGCTGACAGAACTGTTGATTCACAAGATCAACCACGGGGGATCGGTCACCAACGTGGCGTCGATCGCCGGGGCACAGTGGCAATCCCACCTCGAGGAGGTGCAGCGCATGCTCGCCACCCCCGATTATGCGACCGGTGTCGACTGGGTTCGTGACCACCCCATGGATGGCAAGCGTGCCTACGACTTCTCCAAGGAGTGCGTCGTGGTGCTCACCAAACAGCACGGCAGGTACTTGCGCGAGCACGGCGTGAGGGTCAACTCGGTGAGCCCCGGCCCCGTGAAGACGCCGATCCTGAAGGACTTCCGCGAATCGGTCGGGCCGATCATGGACATCGTCACCCGTGAGACGGGTCGTGACGCCAGCACCGACGACATCGCCCGGGTGTTGCTCTTTGTGTCGGATCCGGTGCTGCAGTGGCTGAACGCGACCGATGTGCAGGTGGACGGAGGATTCATGAGCGGCCTCGTCGGCGGCTGGGTGAAAATCGGCTGAGTTTCTGCTCGTAGCCTTGAAGGCGTGAGCAACACATCGCACCGCTGGTATGCCGCTCGCACCACCGTGGAGCAGGTGGAAGAAGGGCGCCAACTCGCACCGCGATTCGACGCTGATGGTCTCATTCCCGTGGTGACCACCGACCACGCCACCGGGGAAGTGCTAATGGTTGCCAACATGAACGCCGAAGCCTTCGCCAAAACCATCGAACTCGGCGAGGCCGTGTACTACAGCCGCAGTCGCAAGCAGTTGTGGCACAAGGGGGCAACGAGTGGTCTCGTGCAAAAGGTGAAGGAGATTCTCGTAGACGACGACCAGGACGCCGTGTGGCTACGAGTCGACGTACAGGGCGGAGCCAGTTGCCACGTGGGGTACCGCTCGTGCTTCTATCGCAGCGTTCCGATTGCTCCGTCCGACGAGGGGCCACTCGATCTCGAGTTCACGATCACCGAGAAGGTGTTCGACCCGAAAGTGGTGTACGGCGACGCGCCGAACCCCACCAAGTTGTAATCGCGCCGCCTGAGCGGCGCCGAACTTCGTCGCCGCGCGTTGTCAGGCGCCCTTGGGGCGAAACGCGCTGAGCCCACCGCCAACCTCCAACCGCGCACCACCGATGAGGTCGACGCAGTAGGGAATTGCGGGTAACACCGCGGTAAGGCAGTCGGCGATCGACGATGGCTTGCCCGGCAAATTCACGATGAGTGATGAGCCACGTATGCCGGCTGTCTGACGAGACAGTATCGCGGTCGGCACCACCTTCAGTGATACCGCACGCATGAGTTCGCCGAATCCGGGCATCATCTTGTCGCAGACTCGTTCGGTGGCCTCGGGCGTCACGTCGCGCGGTGCCGGGCCCGTTCCGCCGGTGGTCACGATGAGACTGCAACGTTCGAGATCGGCGAGATCGCGCAGCGTTCGCGCGATGGTGTCGATGTCGTCGTTGATCACCCTCGTCACGGCCTCCCACTTGCTCGTGAGATGGGCGGTGAGAAACTCGCGAATCGCCGGACCGCCTTTATCTTCGTATACGCCCGCTGACGCGCGATCGCTCACCGTGACGACGCCGATTCGTGCCAACGGGGTG